>SVED01000116.1 GCA_015057515.1 Lachnospiraceae bacterium | reverse complement strand
CACCTGCCTTTAAATCCATCTGCATAAACATTACCACATGCCACAAGCCGCGTATAAGTCCTGTAGCTATAAGGGCAGGTATTAATCCACACAGCTTTTCCATCTTAGGATAAAGATAGCCCATCCAGCCGATTTCTTCTCCAAGAATTCCAACACTTCCGATGACACCTATCACTATATACAAAAGTATATTAAACAGTAGCTCCGGCATTGCTCCATTTGAAAGCTTCTCTGTTTCCGGGAAGAAAAGCATTACAAATGGTTCTGTCATAAGGCTAAGTGCTGCTCCGCCGAATATAGCTATCAGATAAACCCAACCGGTCTTATAAAGTCCCGGCAAAAGTTTCAAGGTACCTATGCCTTCCTTGTTCTTAAGTACACATATTACACCTGTTATGGCTGGCATAAATACACTTAAGCTAAGCATAAATGTTGCTAGTCCTTCTAGTTTTCCTTCAGCAGTAAGCTTATATGACACTGCCATAAGAAGCCATGTTATAGGTAAGCATATTAGAAGGAACATTAATATTCTTTTTACTAGTGTTTTCTTATCATTATCATCACTCAACATAACCGTATTACTTGAATTAATAGTCTCATTTACCATCTCTTCAATGGCTTCATTCTTGTTTTTTTCATTAGGTCTCATATGTATCCACTCCTTTCAGATATAATTTGCATGATATCTTATATGAAATGTAATACATAATCATAATCACATAAGGCGCAATAGCCATAAACCCAAGAAGTCCCGTGGACATAAGCTGGGCATCACTAAATATACTAATAAGCTTCTCCAAGAAGTCAGGATTACTAAAATCAGGCAGTGGACCAAATAATAGATACACTATAAACAGAAAGAAAATTCCTAGTCCAAATAATATCTTATAGCTTCCTCCTTGTTTTTCACCAAACCTTATTATAAATGGAATCTCTATAGCTCTACCAAAGGTCTGACCAAAGAAGAAAGCTATGTATATAAGAGAGCCTCCACCTGGCTGATCTGTAAATAATGGAACCAGTGAATCACAAAGCAAAAGCCACATCATAGCCACTGCTGAAAGTCCTATAGAAAGATAATACTTTGAAAGCACCTGTCCCTTGGCAGTAAATGGTGTAGATGTCATATAATAGGCCCACACTCTTCTCTCGTCCTGTGAGAAAATCTTTGATTGAACCACAGATACAACTATACACACTGCAAATGCAACTACAACAGGAGCCATACCAACCACAGCACTTCCCTCTCCAAGCCATGTTCTAAGGGGCAGGAATAGGCAAACAGAGATTACAACTATCTCTAAAATCATCATTATTATCTCATATTTCATTATCTTTAAGTCTTTATAAAGAAGTCCTAGCATTATTTTTCCCTCCTTTGATAAAGCTTTACTGATATAAGAAGGCTTATTATAAGAACAACCGGAATAATAATAAACCAATAATCTGCAAGGATATCACGAACTGCAAAAATCTTCTGTTCCATAAGCTCTCCTGCTGCCTCATCCTCTGCTGTATAGGTAGATAGGGTTCCTTCCTTTGACTTCTCATCAACCATTTTAATCATATCTATTCCTTCTACAACTGTAAGCACAATAAAAACAATCATTCCTACAAGTCCTAGTTTCTTAATATCCTTAAGTCCAATTGCCACAGGGAGACAAAATGCTAACACCACAAATACTATAACAGTGATGGCAACCAGATTTTTCACAAGTGTTTGTGAAAGCTCTGTTCCCGCAACTGTTGCCAATATATAAGAATAAATCATTGCTCCTATACAGCACACAGCTAAGGTTATAGTTCCCGCCGCATATCTTGCACCTACTGTAACCATAGGCTTAGTAGGTAAGGTATAGCTATAATAGGTCCAGTTAGTCTTAAAGTCTGAAAACACAGAGTGTACTACACCGAACACCGAAAATATGGCCATAGCAAATGGCATATATGTAAGTACGGATACTATAAATCCGAACAAATCCTTGTACTCTGCCGCAAAGCCCTTCAGGTTACCACATTTGGAGCTTAGCACTACCAAAAAGCCCAGCAATCCAAACATAATTGCCATACCCATAAAGGAAGAATAGAATTTGCGGTTAAGCTTGAATTCCTTATATATCAAACCTCTCATTATGACCACTCCTTCTTCTCTGCATTTACATAGTAAAGCATAATCTCCTCTAAAGTTGTGTTGTCTAGTGCAAGTCCTGAGTACTTGTTTCGGCACATAGCCTTATCACTAACCATAATCTCTGCACCGTAGTCAGTTATTCTAGCACTAACTATGTCAGCAGGTTCAATCTCCTTGTAATCAGACTTTTTACATTTAATAACTCCATGAGTATCTAACACATCATCCTTATATCCTGTAAGGAGTATCTTTCCCTTATTGATAAATGTAACTGAATCAGCTACCTTCTCAAGGTCTGAAGTAATATGTGAGGACATAAGAATACTGTGATTTTCATCCTGCAAATACTCTAAAAATATATCCAAGCACTCATTACGAACAACCGGATCAAGACCTGTAGTTGCCTCATCCATAACAAGAAGCTTAGCATTATGTGAAAGAGCAGCTGCAATCTGAAGCTTCATCTTCATACCCTTTGAGAAATCACCAAACTTTTTCTTCATAGGTAATCCAAATCTATCAAGATAACCCATGTACAAATTGCTATCCCACTCTCTATATACGTCTCTAAGTATAAAATTCAAATCCTTAGCATTAAGCTGGTCATCAAATGGAAGCTCATCAAATACAGCTGAAAGCTGCTC
>SVED01000054.1 GCA_015057515.1 Lachnospiraceae bacterium | reverse complement strand
GCATTACCAAGGATTAGATCAGATGCCCCGAAGCCCATCATCAAACAGCCAGAGCATAATCCCTTTTTGTCTGGAAACCATGCACTAACGGTGGCGATAAGCACGTTATAGGCGATACCAATTCCTAATCCAGCCAGAACACCGTAGCTAATATAAAGCATTACTACAGATGCATCCCGAAGTAAAGCAGTCAGTATAAAGCCTGATGCGGACAAAAGGCCGGCGATTATAAGTGCAATTCTACTTCCTGCGCGCTTGGAAAGCTGAGCTCCAAGCAAACCTCCTACACAAAAGAAGCTCATAGCCAAAGTGAAATTTAGAGCGAGCTGGGATGTTCCCCATCCAAACTCAGTGGCTAGAGGAGCTTTTAATATGGACCATGCGTATAGGACACCAGCAAAAAGCATGGCAACAACGCCTATAGCCAGATTAAACCAACGTATGGATATGTTGGACTTATTTTTATTCATTAGTAGACCTCCTAATTTTTATGTGAGAGTGTAATTTTACTATGTTTTATTAAAAAAGTCTAGATATTCACAGAATTATAGATGAATTAAGGTGAAATATGGTATATAATTAATATGGTGGATAACCTATACAGGATAGATGTTTAGGGATATAAATAAGAGCTATAATTTGAAATGATTTGGAGATAAATATATGCAAGATAAGTACTTGATTTCAGAAACAACAAAGGAAGAAAGAATTGCCCTTATTAGATCATGGATTCCAGACGATGAAGTGATGGATGGGTGCGATATTGATCTGTGGGATATGTATGCAGATTATATCAATGGGATTAAAGAAATAGCGGAGTGTAACGCAGCATTTCAAGCGGATTACTATATGGGTTAGAGGATAGTAGGCAGGTTTTTATCAGCCTATAGTAGTAGCGCGAAAGGCATAAGTAAAGGAGGATTCGATTTATTCTGTGAATTACGATTGGAGTGACAAAATATGAATGAAATTGATTTTAGAATATTGAGTTTACATACAAAAATAGAAAGAAATACAAAATTATCAAAACAATTGAAGGTATTAGCTTTTGTATGTCTGTTTTATTCTATCTGCTATTGTCTTGGTACAAAGAAGATAGGAAATATAGATAAAAGTCAGGCTTTAGCAACGAACTTGGTATGGATTATTTCAATTTTTGTTTTGATAGGATTATATATTAAGGATTCATATTGTATAAAAAAGAGTAAAGCGTATGAATTAGATATTTATAGATTGGAAGTTGAAGATTTAAACGATAAGAAAGAAATCGCTAAAATTACAGGAGAAGTATTGTCGGATAATATACTAAACAAACAGATTGATATGCCTAAAAAGAAAGTATCGTTGCCAATCTTTTATTATAGTATTCTTTTGGGAATAGATATTATATTAAGAATTTACTTATCAATAAATAAAATTTTGTAGTTGTAAAGAACTCGGTGAATCGCACTTAGAAAAAGGCATGTTGTCGAGTATAGGAGGTAACGGTCTATGGATAATAGCATTTTGATACAAAAACTAACTGGAAATTCCGAAGAGTTCGGTTCATCTATATTTGATTGCTATGTTAGAGATGATTTTGGGGTTTTTATTCCTATATTTGATAATCAGGATAGTCAATCATTAAATCATAAACATCCTTCCTACGAGATTATTATTAATTTCGAAAAGGATTCAGACAAGCCAAAACACTATTGGGCAGAGATTACTTCCCCTGATGTAGTACATAAGAGGAATCAGTGTATGCACTGTTATTCCATCTTTATTGAGAAGGAATATTTTGAAAACCGTTTTAGAATGTATGAACCAGAAATACCTGTATTTGAGGGTAAGGGATTTGAATTTTGTTCAGATATATTGAAGGCATTAAATACATTTGTCTTTGAGTACAGTAAGTCTATGGTGAATTCGGACATAACCCTTGATGCGCAGACTGAAATAATCACCCATTGGCTTATAAGAAGTGTGTTTGGAGAAACCTTGGATATGAGAGCCGTTTCATCGGACTATTCTTTGGCTAGGGCGCAACATTATATAGAGCAACATTATATGGAAAATATTACGGTTGAGAAGTTAGCTAATCTTGGTTATATGTCAAAGACAACATTTAACAGAAGATTTAAGAATGAAATTGGAATTACACCTATAGAATATCTTATTGAAGTTAGAATTAAAATGGCAAAGCTTATGTTAAAGAGAAAAGAGAACCAGTTGACAGATATCGCTATGAGATGTGGATTTGGAAGTGGTGCTTATTTTTCTTCGTGTTTTCAAAAGTATGTAGGTATAACACCATCTGAATATCGGGATAAGTTTGCCGATTAGTATTATATTGTAAATGTTTGGTTGTATTTTTAAAGACTGGACATGATACTTCTTGTATAATAACTAAAATTTATACAAGGAGGATGATACATATGAGTGAAAAGGAAATGTATGCATTAATGAATGCTAATCCAGGTTTTCACCTTGCTACAGTTGAGGGTGATCAGCCAAGAGTTAGAGGAATGTTCCTATTTAGAGCAGATGAGAATGGCTTGATATTCCACACTGCATCAACAAAGGATGTATATGCTCAGATAATGAACAATCCAAAAGCTGAAATGTGTTTCTTTGGTGATGGTACACAGATAAGGGTAACTGGCGTGTTAGAACATGTTATAGATGATGAGTTAAAGGAAGAAATATTTAATCATCCATCAAGAAAATTCTTGCAGGCGTGGAAGGCAAATGGTATAGACCATTTGTTACAGATATTTAGAATGAAAAATTGTGAAGCTATAACCTGGACTATGGAAACTAATTTTGCACCTAAGGAACCAGTTAAGCTTTGCAATGGAAGTGAATAGTTAGTATTTACAAGGCGTTTCTTACGATAGAAGCGCCTTTTTTATATTGATAGAGGATTGATTATGAAATATAATATGTGTAGAAATAAAGTTTATTAATTCATGGAGGCAAGAGGATAGTATGGTTAGAGAAATCTTTGATAATGAATTAGACCAATTATTGCAGCTGTATTTATATTTACATGAGAAATCTGTGCCAGAAACTACAGAGCATTTGAAAAATATATGGAACACAATTATTCAAGATAAAAATCATCACATTATTGTGAATGAAATAGATGGTGAAATAGTATCTTCATGCGTTTGTGTGATTATTCCCAATTTAACAAGGAATATTAGACCATATGCGTTTGTAGAAAATGTAGTTACACATGGTGAGTATCGTGGAAAAGGGTATGCAACAGAATGTTTGAATTATGCAAAAGAAATAGCAGAAAAATCAAATTGTTATAAAATGATGTTACTTACAGGCTCAAGGGAAGAGAAAACTTTAAATTTTTATGGTAATGCTGGATATAACAGTTCGGACAAGACGGCTTTTATTCAATGGCTTAAATAGTAGTACAATTTTGAATTTGATGTTGCTTTTTACGTTTATATGGTAAAATTTGGGCATATACAAAATTATTGATGTGTATTGCCCTGTAGAAGCAGTGGTGACATTGTTTATGATACGAAAATTGGGCATATAGAATAAAAATCAGTGTTACTGCCCAGAGAAAGCAATGGTAATGTAATAGAATGCTCGATTTGTGGGCATATATAAAAAAGATTTGTTCTACTGCCCGAAAATAGCCGAGATGACACTGTAAGTGAGTTGATTTATGGGAATATATAAGAAATATTAGCGCTGTTGCCCATTTGGGAGATACATATTTATGAATATTAAACTTATCAAAGCTACAATTGAAGATGCTGAGCAACTATGGGAAATGCAAGTGAAATCATTTCAAAGATTGCTTGATAAATATCAAGATTATGAAACAAATCCTGCAAGTGAGCCAGTTGAAAAGATGATAGTTCGTTTAAATCAAAAGGAAACATACTATTATTTTATTTGCATGGATAATGTTAAGGTTGGAGCCATTCGTGTAATTGATTATCATAATGATAAAAACAAAAGAATCAGTCCATTGTTTGTGTTGCCAGAATATCAAAATCGAGGAATTGCCCAGAAGGCAATGGCGCTGTGTGAGGAGATACATGGATGTGATAAGTGGGAATTGGATACTATCCTACAGGAAGAAAGTAATTGTTACTTGTATGAAAAAATGGGATATCACAAAACAGGTAAAACGGAATCTATAAATGATAAGCTAACATTAATATTTTATGAAAAGTAGATTTTAGAGTGGAGAAGCAGATAATTATTGCACGGAGGATAACAGTATGTTAAATGCAATTGTTGTTGGATTAGGTGGCTTTGTAGGAGCTGTGTGCAGATACCTAATCGGTTTAATACAAGTAAACGAGGTAACAACATTTCCGATAAAGACATTTTTTATTAATGTAATAGGATGTATAGTAATTGGAATTATTACAGTTGCGGTTGCAAAGAATATTTCCATAAATCCACAGATGGTATTATTCTTAAAGGTAGGAGTATGTGGAGGATTTACAACATTTTCAACTTTTGCGTTGGAAACAGCAGAGTTAATAAAAGCAGGAAATCCCTTAATAGCTCTATTATATATGTTGGGAAGTGTATTGGTTGGTGTTGGTGTGATATTCGCGGTAGAGTATTTATCAAAGTAATCAAATATAGAGGTGTAATATTATGAGTAGCCTTTTAGTAACAACAAAAAATACTAGAAGCATATTACCTAATAGTTTAAGGTATATTCGTAGTGATGTTCCTATCAATTTAACAAAGAAAGATATACAGTACTTAATTTCTAATAATATCTGTACTATAGTGGATCTAAGAGAAGAAAATGAGCGTATTCAGAAACCGTGCTCATTGATTGATAATGATAACTTTGAGTATCATTGCATGCCGATTACAGGTGGTAATAAGATTCCAAAATCCGTGGATGATGTATCGAAGTCCTACATAAATATGGTTGATGATAATATGATGCAGATTATTGATACCATTATTAATGCAAAAACGAATGTATTATATTTTTGTAATGCTGGAAAAGACAGGACAGGGGTAGTGTCAGCTATATTGCTTCGTAGGTTTGGAATGAATGATGAATATATAATCAATGACTATATGAAATCCAAGGATAATTTGGTTGGACTGCTGGAAAACTTTGTTAGACAGTATCCTGATGTGGATATAAATGTTATTACACCACAAGAAAGATATATGAGAGAGTTATTGGAGTGGTTGAGCAGATAGTGATTTAAAGTTTTATAAGGAAGATTTATTATGGAATATAGGAAGGCAAAGATAGAAGAAGCACAGACTGTTTGTGATATTGTTCAGAAAACCAAAGCGGTGATATATCCACATTATTATACACGAGCTGTGGTGGATTAAGTAGATTTTATTTTATGTATAAATACTTATTTTTTAATTGTAATTTAACAAATCTTTGCTATAATATAATTATAAAAGGCAATCGCCACAGAGTGGTTGACCTGGGTAAAGAAAAACCTTCCCTATCTGGTCAAAGTACAGGGAAGGTTTTTTATGTTAGTGACATATACGGTACATAAATGTCAGTAAGGCTATAAGGAACATTCCAAAAGACATTAAGTCTCTGAAATTAAAGTTCTTCATAAGCATCACCTCCATTCTGTGAGAATGAAGGTCAACTACCCTGTAACACGATTGCCAGTAGCATGTACGCTACTGGTATTATTATATCATAGAATAATATAGAACACAAGTTCGGTCTTGCGTAAAGGAGCTTAAATATTATGAACATTCGAAGAGCGTCAATTTCAGATATGTCAGGTATAAATAAATTGCTTAATCAAGTACTTATGGTACACCATAATGGAAGACCAGATTTATTTAAGGCAAATGTGAAAAAATATACTGATGAAGAGCTAACAGATATTATCAAAGATGATAGTAAGCCAATATTCGTAGCGGTAGATGAGAATGAGGAAGTTCTTGGCTATGCATTTTGTGTATTTCAGCAGCACATAAATAACAATATTCTTACAGATATCAAGACATTGTACATAGATGATTTATGCGTAGATGAGGAAAAAAGGGGTATGCATATTGGCAAATCCCTATATGATTATGTAGTAGAATTTGCAAAAAATGAAAATTGTTACAATATTACTTTAAATGTATGGTCCTGCAATGAAAGTGCCATGAAGTTTTATGAGAGTTGTGGATTGATACCACAAAAGGTTGGTATGGAGAAGATTTTGTAGGAAAATCCTTGAAAAATAGCCAATGTTAACTTGCGTTGCTTGTGGCAACGGGGCATTTTGCCATATGATTTGTTTACCAAATCACATTTAGGAGGTAAATGTAATATGTTTAATGAAAATTTAAGAGAGCTTAGAAAAAGTAAAGGATTTACCCAGGAGGAACTTGCAACAAAGGTTAATGTAGTTCGCCAGACAGTGTCAAAATGGGAAAAGGGACTTTCTGTTCCAGATGCAGATTCATTACAGAAGATTGCAGAGGTGCTTGAGGTTGATGTGAGTCAATTGTTAGGGGCAAAGATTGAGACAGAGGAAAACAGAAATGTGATAGCTGAGCAACTTTCACGTATTAATGAACAGCTTGTGATTAAAAACAGAAGGACAAAAAAGATTATTAGAATTATATGTATAATATTACTTATACCAGTTACATTTATTGTTATTGCTATAATATCGGCACTATTCTTTAAGTTTGATACAAGTTCTGGTTCAGGCCCAGTGGAAGAGATAGGATATGAAGAATATGAAGATATTGAATATGATGAGATAATAGAAGAGTAATAAAAATGCCTGCACTTGTGCAGGCATTTTTTTATGTTATAATTTTTTATTATTATGTCACTTTTTTAGAATATATATCGTGTTATTTATGAAGGGCAATACATGTAGAACGCTTCATAAAATGCGAAGGAGAATAAAATGAGCAACAAAGCAAGAAATGCAGATTTGGAAAAAACCATATTAGAATATAGCGATTTTCTTTTTAGAATATGTTTTCTTATACTGAAGAATGAACAGGATGTGGGAGATGTTATTCAGGAAACTTTTATTCAGTATATGAAAAAGCATCCAGAATTTAATAATGAAGAACATAAGAAAGCATGGCTTATAAAAGTAGCTCAGAATAAATGTAAGGATTTCTTGAGATTTCATAAGAAACATAGCTGTATTCCTTTAGATGAGGTGGAAGATTTGCTAGTTGATTTAAGAGATGCTACACCTACTCATAAAGCTCAATTAGAGGAGATTTGGGAACTTGATTACAAATTAAGAAGTGTTGTTATTTTGTATTATGTAGAGGGATATTCCATAAAAGAGACGGCTAATATGCTCAGTATATCTGAATCTGCTTGCAAGAAAAGATTAGAAAGAGCTAGAAAAAAGCTTAAGGAAATGTTTTAAACAAGGAGGACCGATTATGAGTCATAATGATAGAATTAATAATCCTATCATTTCTAATTTGACTATGTCAGAAGAAATGAAGATGAATATATTAGAAAATTGTAAAAAGGGTAGACGTACAAGTGATAATCTTTTTAGATATTCAAAGGTTTTAGCTACCTGTTTAGCACTATTTTGTATATGTATTAGTGGTTTAGGTGTTCGTGCTGCTATATCAGCTGTAGATGAGCGTTTGCAAAATATGTCTGAGGAAGAGAAAAATGACTATATGGAGATGAATATATTAGGTGCTGACGCTGATATATATACCAGAGATTTCACAGAGAGTGAGGTTGAGCGCATATTAGTTCTGCAGGAAGAGTATAAAAAGGGAAGATTTCCTGCAGAAACTATATCTATTGTTGAAACTGTGGCAGATGTTGGAGATGATGAATTGGCTGTTGTAAAGGAAGATGGAAAGATTCATTTGCCACAAGGTGAATTGACAGATGAGCAACTCTTACAGCTGATTGATTACGATGAGAAGACTAGATACACTATGGATATTGTGTCAGAGGAATATGATACAGAATCAGAGACCACAGAAGCTGACACTACAGACGCAGATTCAGGAGAAACAGATGCAGATGGTCCGACTAATGGTATGGATATAAATGAAACCTATGATTTTTCAATAGAAATGGTTAAGAAATACTTTGGTGTAGATATAGACGATAGCTGGGAGTTCTCTGCAGTTCAGAACGAGGGAGAGGTAATGGAAGTTAACTATCCTGAGTATAAAGTTGTATATGATGTCATATTTGAAAAGAATGGTCCTGTAGATGAAGGATATCATCTAGTTATATGCGGAGATAATAGTCAGTTAATAAGTATCAATCATAGTGGTTATGTTACAGCACCTGATAATACACTTAGCTACGATGAGGCACTTGCTAGAGTTCCACAGGGTAAGGATACAGTAGTGAACTATATGGAGAGTAAGCTTGATTTAGATGCAGATACTGTGAAGATATATAGTGGATTTAATTCATTTATGGATCAGGTTCAAACAGATTTTTGTTACTTTATGATATTAGATGATGCTGGAAATGGATATAGAATTCGTTGGATAGTAGAAACTGACGAGATAACAGAGATTAAGTTCTACACTGATAAAAATGAAGAAAACATAAATAACGGAAGTGTAAATTATACTCTTATGGAATAATAAGTAATTGTTTTAAGGATGAATTTGTATTTATATATGGATTCATCCTTTTTGTTGTAAATATAGGGTGGACAATGATATAATTTAGTCATGTTTATATGAAAAATAATTGGAGGAAAATATGATTTCATTCGAAAGTGATTATACAAATGGAGCACATCCAGCTATATTAAAGAGATTTATTGAAACAAACGAAGAGAGTGTTTCTACATATGGTTTTGATAAGTACTCAGAGAGTGCGAAAACTAAGATTAAAGAAGCTTGCAAGTGCCCTGAGGCAGATGTGTATTTTCTTGCTGGTGGAACTCAGACCAATTCTATAGTTATATCAACTATGCTTAAGGATTATGAGGCTGTTGTTGCTGCTAACACAGGTCATATTAGTGCCCATGAAGCAGGTGCAATTGAGTATACTGGACATAAGGTTTTAACCATAGGTGAAGAAATGGGAAAGATAAAGCCTGAGGAGCTAGAGAAATATTTAAGTGGATTCTACAGTGATGAGAACCACGAACATATGGTATTTCCTGGTATGGTATATATTTCTCATCCAACTGAGTATGGAACCTTGTACAGCAAGGCTGAGTTAGAAGGATTATCTAATATATGCAAGCAGTATGAGATTCCTCTTTATATGGATGGTGCTAGACTTGGATATGGTCTTATGAGCTATGATACAGATGTTACCTTAGCCGACATAGCTACGTATTGTGATGTGTTTTATATTGGAGGTACAAAGGTTGGTGCTTTATGTGGTGAAGCTGTTGTGTTTACAAAGGATAATGCCCCTAAGCATTTTATGACTATGATTAAGCAGCATGGAGCACTTCTGGCAAAGGGAAGACTTATAGGTGTGCAGTTTGACACTTTATTTACGGATAATTTGTATTTTGATATAAGTAGACAGGCTATAGATATGGCAGAGGAGCTTAAGAAAGTCCTTATAGAAAAGGTATGCAGATTTTTTATTGATTCGCCTACTAATCAGCAGTTTGTCATACTTGAGGATAGTAAGTTGGGTGAGTTGAAGAAGGAACTTAAGGTTAGCTTTTGGGAAAAATATGACGACACTCATACTGTTGTCAGATTTGCAACAAGCTGGTCTACGAAGTTAGAGGATATAGAAAAGCTTAGGGAGCTGTTGTGACCCTATATAACACAAACGAGGAATGAATTATGATTAGTAAGCTAAACCCATATGATTTTGACAAGATATATAAGATAATGGAAGATAGCTTTCCTTCTGATGAGCATAGATCTTCTGAGGAGCAAAAGGAGCTGCTTAATAACCCTAATTACTGTATATATGTTGCAAAACCAGAGGATTCATCAGATATTCAAGGCTTCATGGCGGTTTGGCAGATTGAAACTCTGACATTTATTGAACATTTTGCAGTAGATGAAAGATATAGAAATGCTGGACTTGGATCAGAGATGCTACAGGATATTCGCAACATGGTACAGGGAAGAATCTGCCTTGAGGTGGAGCTGCCATATACAGATATGGCTAAGAAGAGAATAGGGTTTTATGAAAGAAATGGGTTTGCCTACAATGATTATCAGTACATTCAGCCTGCTATATCAAATGGGAGAAATCCTATCCCACTTAGAATAATGGCCACAGAGGGTAGCTTGGATATTGAAGAATTCAATATGGTTAAAGAGTTACTATACAAGGAAGTGTATAGGGTTTCTACAAATTATATTGATGAGATATATCACATTAGATTAATTGAGGCAAAAGATAATAGTTCGGTAGAACAGATAATTCGCTCTTGCCTTATAGAATATGGCGGTAATCATGAAGGTACAGCTTGGGCTGACCCTAATCTAGGAAGATTTTCAGAAATATATAATAAAGCAGGTAACTCATATTGGGTGGCAGTAGATAAGGAAGATAACGTAGTTGCTGGTGTAGGCATAGGCGAACTTGAAGGTATTTCTGAGGTGTGCGAGTTACAGAAGATGTATTGTCTTTCTGAGGTTAGAGGATTAGGCGTAGCGGCAAGATTAATGGATGTTGCCTTGGAATATGCTAAGAAGTATTATCAGAAATGTTATTTAGAGACCTTAGACAATATGACTAGAGCACAAAAATTTTACGAAAAGTACGGTTTTTATAGGATAGATAAGCCTTTACTCGAGACAGGTCATTTTTGCTGTGATGTAAGGTATATGAAGGAACTTTAGGTGATTAAATTATGATGGAACAATACAAGGAGGAATATATTTCCCGTATTCAAAAGGTACAAGATTATATAGAGCAAAATTACGGAAAGAATATGACTACAGAGGAACTTGCAAGTGTAGCAGGTTTCTCCAAATATCATTTTAATCGTATATTTAAAAGTGTTATGGACGAGTCACTTCTTCAATATGTGAACCGAGTTCGTATGGAGAATGCCTTGTTTATATTAGCCCATAGGCAGGATAGAAATATGACAGATGTGGCATATGAGATTGGATTTGGTGATTCAGCCATATTTTCAAGAGCTTTCAAGGCATATTATGGTATGAGTCCATTGGCATATCGTAAAAAATATAGCACGAATTGCAAAGAAAACCTATTTCTTTCGGAGTACAATAAAAGTGAAAAGAAGAAAAAATGGGTTGAGGAGCCATTTCCAAACACAGGGGAAGTACGAATTGAGAATATTGAATCCAAGGATTTGGTTTATATTAGACATGTGGGTACATATAAGTCCTTAGGGCGAGTTTTCGCAAAATGGATGCATGAGCTATTTAGGCTTGCTCATAAGCAAGGCTTACTTCGTCAGGAAGAAAATCAGTTTCTTGTTATGTACCACGACAATCCTGAATTTGGAGATGAGAAGCATTTTCGTACCAGCCTTTGTATTACTGTGCCAGTTGGATGTAGTGCAAAGGAAGAGGGCAAGCTTGGTGTTACTAAGCTTACAGGTGGTCTATACGCTGTAGGTCATTATGAGATAAAACCAGGACAGTTTGAGGATGCTTGGGATCATATGTATCGTAACTGGCTTATGATGAGTGGATATGTGCCAAGAAATGCCTGTCCTTATGAGGTGTATCTCAATAATCCTAAGGAGGACAAAGAAGGTCTTATTAAGGTTGATATCTATGTTCCTATTGAACCCATTTAATGAAATGGAGGATTTAATATGAACAAGATGGAGCTTGAAAGGATGCTTAAAGAAAAACACGGAAATATGGGGGCTTTAGTTGTATCCCAGGATGATAAGATAGTGTATGAGTACTATAATCAGGGATGTGACATAGAAAGCCCTTTTCATGTGTTTTCAGTGACGAAGAGCGTCATCTCTATATTGATAGGTATTGCTATTGATAAAGGTTATATAAAGAGCATAGACCAAAAAGTATTAGAGTTTTTTTCTGATTACACTATAAAGCGTGGGGAGAAAACTATACAGCAGATAACCCTTCGTGATTTACTTACTATGACAGCACCGTACAAGTATAAATTTGCACCATATACCAAATATTTTACCAGTGGAGATTGGGTTAAGGCATCTCTTGACCTACTAGGTGGCAAAGGGAAAATCGGTGAATTTAGATATACACCTCTTATTGGACCAGATATATTTGCTGGAATTTTAGTGAATTCAACAGGGATGTCAGTTCTTGACTTTGCAAGAAAATATTTGTTTGAGCCTCTAGAGATTAATATTCCGGGAGATATTATATTTACCAATAAGGAAGAACAAATGGAGTTTTATAAGAGCAAGACTGTACACGGTTGGGTACTAGGCCCTTCAGGTGTTCATACTGCAGGCTTTGGCCTAGCTATTACACCTAAGGATATGTTTAAGATTGGCAAACTTTATCTTGATGGTGGTTGTTGGAATGGTACACAGATAGTTTCTAAGGAATGGATTACAGAAAGTACTAAGATACAGAGTAGATGGGAAAAGTTAAATCTCAAGTATGGCTTGCTCTGGTGGATTATAGATGAAGAAGAGTGCTCATTTGCAGCCCTTGGTGATGGCGGAAATGCTATATATGTGAATCCTAAGGAGGAGCTGGTTGTAGTAGTTGGCTCTTATTTTAAGCCTAGAGTGCCAGATGTTATGGATTTGATTAAGGATAAGGTTGAACCTATGGTGCTTGATGGTAAATTGTCTGTGTAATGAGATATGCGGATGATAACTAACATAGAAATATGATTTATGGGAGAAAAGTATGGCCTTTGATTTCAAGAAAGAATACAAGGAATTTTATATGCCTAAGAACAAGCCAGAAATAGTAACTGTTCCAAAGGCAAATTATATAGCTGTTCGCGGTGAGGGGAATCCGAATGAGGAAGGTGGAGCTTATCAAAATGCAATTAGTGTATTATATGCAGTGGCGTATACACTTAAGATGAGTTACAAGACAGATTATAAGATAGAAGGCTTCTTTGAATATGTTGTTCCACCCCTTGAGGGCTTCTGGTGGCAAGACGGAGTGACAGGCGTTAATTATAGTGATAAAGATAGTTTTAAATGGATATCTGTTATCCGATTACCTGATTTTGTAACTAAGAAGGATTTTGCCTGGGCGGTTGAAACAGCTACAAGAAAGAAGAAAATAGATTGCTCTATAGCAGAGTTTTTGACTATTGATGAAGGTCTGTGTGTTCAGATAATGCATCATGGCTCTTTTGATGACGAGCCGGCAAGTGTTGCTCTTATGGATGAATATTTACAGGAAAATGGATACGTTAATGATATAAATGACAAACGCTTTCATCATGAGATTTATATGTCTGATGCAAGAAAGGTGCCTGTAGATAAGTGGAAGACTGTGATTAGACATCCAATTAAAAAAGTGTGATTATAGTTAGAAGATGCCTCAATATTTTTGAGGCATCTTTTTTTATTGTATTAAGATATGCATTTTTGTATAATGATGTTAGTTGTTGCGAAATGATTAAGTTATTTTATGGAGGTATATGGGATGAAAAAAATAACTTACTATATCACAGAGATAATTTTTACAATAATCTATTCTTTCCTGTGGCATTACTTTACATTAATGGATGCTCCATTTGGATGGGATAGCGGTTCTAGTGATGGAACATTTGATATAATGTTTTTGATTGGAATTATAATTTATTGTATTTTGCTAGTTATATTTATCATGTTAGGCAAAAAGAAGATAGATGCATGGAAATGGTATGATTATATTATTACGGTAGTATTAGCTATAGTTTGCATGTTACTAGGACTATATTTGATGGTAATTATATTTTAGATAAGTATTTTTTAAAGTAAGTAGTATGAAAGTAGCGAGGCGTAAAGATGGATTATACGTTAGATGAACGTGGAAAAAAGATAATAGAAGAGAGTTTATCTATAGATAGCAAGAATCCTATAGATATATTTAAGACCATAGCAGCAAAGGATTATATAAGAATTCATGGTCCAGAACATCATATTTTAGATGGGGTAGCACTTCTTACTGCGTTTTACAATGCAGGAGGAAATCTTGATTTGGCAAGGGCATTAGAGGAGTTAATGAAAAGAGGACTTGCTATGCCGGGAGCTACCTGTGGAATGTGGGGTGTTTGCGGTGCTGTTACTTCTATGGGAGCAGCCCTTTCTATTATAGATGGTACAGGACCACTTACAACAGATGACACATGGGGCAAGCATATGCAATTTACATCTAAGGCACTCTCAAGCCTTGCGGATATTGGAGGTCCTAGATGTTGTAAGAGGGATGCATACCTTAGTTTTCAAGAGGCAATCAAATACATAAATGATAATTATGACGTTACATTAGAAAATAGTGACATTGTCTGTGGATTTAGCTCAGAAAATCAACAGTGCATTAAGGATAGATGCCCATTTTACAAACCTTATAAGAAAAAAGTAGCATTTATATGTGTGCATAATTCTTGTAGAAGCCAGATTGCTGAGGCGCTAGGCAAGCACCTGGCAGGAGATGTATTTGAAAGCTATTCTGCAGGAACTGAGACTAAACCACAGATTAATCAGGATGCAGTTCGTATTATGAAAGAAATGTATGGTATAGATATGGAGAAAACTCAGTATTCAAAGCTTATTACTGACATACCTAAGCCAGATGTAGCTATATCTATGGGTTGTAACGTAACCTGTCCATATGTGGGTAGACCTTTTGATGATAATTGGGGTCTAGATGATCCTACAGGAAAGTCGGATGAGGAGTTTGTAATTGTAATTAAGGAAATTGAGAAGAGGATAATACAACTTAAAAAAGAGGTGAAATACTATGAATCATATTGAAAAAGCTAATGAGTTCTTTGCTAAAAATTTTCATTGTTCTCAGGCAGTATTTGCAGCATTTGCTGAGGAGTTAGGTATTACCGAGGAACAAGCCTTAAAGATTGGTGCTTGCTTTGGTAGTGGAATGAGAAAGGGAGAAGTTTGTGGAGCCTGTACTGGTGCCTTGATGGCTCTGGGATTAAAATATGGTCAGGCAGATGAGGCTGATATGAAAAGCCGAATGAAGACTAATGAAGTAAGTGACAGATTTATGAATGAGTTTAAGGCTGAACATGGTTCATATATATGTAAGGAGTTATTGAAATGTGATTTATCTACAAAAGAAGGGATAGAGTATGCATTAGAGAACAAATTATTTACAGAGTTTTGTCCTAAAATGGTCGAGTCAGCTACAGCTATTGCAGAAAAAATAATGAGTGATAATGAGAACAAAATGTTCCTATCAGAATTTTGTGAAGTGAAATATGATGAACAGTATAATGTTGTATTTGTAAAGTGGAAGAAGTTCTGTAGTATGGATGACTATAGAAAACCGCTAGAATATGCACTAGATATCATAAAAGAGTACAAATGTAACTATGTGGCTGATACTCGAGATGGGTTTGAAAATATCCCAGAGGATACAGCTTGGGTGGCAGATTACTTTATGCCGGAAGCTGTTATACGAGGTTGCGAGTGTATATATTTTATAATTGACGAGGATAATTCTTTAAAAGAGGAATTAGAGGGACAGGCGGCAGACTCTGCAAATATAATCCAGTTTAAATACATATATGACATA
>SVED01000053.1 GCA_015057515.1 Lachnospiraceae bacterium | reverse complement strand
ATCTCTTCAAAAATTGAGCCGAGGTAAGACGTCTCTTCGCATGTCTATCCTTTGGCCATGGATCTGAGAAGTTTAAATATATATAATCCACCTCTCCTTTATCAAATACATTTTCAATGTACTCTGCCTCCATTCTGATGAAATACAAATTAGGAAGCTTTTCCTCAGTTTGTTTTTCAATGGCTCTAATTAGTACACTGGAAAACTTCTCTATTCCTACATAATTTATATCTGGATTTAGTCTTGCCATATCCATTATAAATCTACCCTTTCCCATACCTATTTCTATATGGATGGGATTATCATTTCCAAAAAGTTCTTTCCATTTGCCCTTCATGCTCTCTTCTTCATGAACAACAAACTCGCTAGCCGCTATATTCTCTCTTGAGCCTTTTACATTTCTTAATCTCATAGTATCCTCCACTTAAATACTTTTCTCTCTAACTATGTAATATATCATTTTAATAAAAGATTTTCCATATAAAGTTATTGCTAAATTTCATCTTGTGTTTTTTCCTATTATATAGGATAATTGACTATATATGTTTAAATATCACAAAAAGGATGATTTATTTGAAAAAATTACTTTCATTTTTTATTATTATATACTTAGTTTTAGGGCAGGTTATACCGCCATCTATAGCTATGGAAAAGCTTAGTTCAGATGCCACTACCTCTGTAACAACAGTTACTCCACCTGCTATTTCCAGTGAGACCGCCATAGTTATGGATGCCAACACTGGCCAGATTTTATACGAAAAAAATGCATACCAGACTATGTACCCTGCCAGCATTACAAAGATTCTCACAACCCTTGTTGCTATCGAACAAGGAGATCTTGATTCAACCATTACAATGACAGATGAAGCTGTTTGGGGCATTGACTGGGACAGCAATCATATTGGTTTACAAATTGGAGAACAAATAACCTTAAGGGATGCGCTCTACGCTTCCATGCTTCAATCTGCAAATGAAGCTGCCTGGGGTGTAGCCATACATGTAAGTGGTTCTCTTTCAGCATTTTGTGATGCTATGAATGCCAGGGCAAAGGAACTAGGCTGTACAAACACCCATTTCAGTAATGCCAATGGTCTCCATAACGACGACCATTATACTACCGCCTACGATATGGCTCTTATAACTAAGGCTGCTCTTGAAAACCCTGAGTTTGTTGAGATTGCCTCTACACCAAACTATACTATTCCCCCTACAAATATGACAGCAGATTCACGCTATTTGTCTCAAAGCAATCGTATGGTTCAGTCGGATTCCGAATACTATTACGAATACTGTCTTGGTGGTAAAACCGGGTTTACACAGATGGCACTAGGTACATTGGTAACCTGGGCAAAAAAAGACGGCGTAACTCTTATCTGCGTTACTATGAAAACTTTGTCAAACGCAGATAACTACACTGATTCAATTGCCTTATTTAATTACTGCTTTGACAACTATACTGCTCACTATCTCACTGCCAATCACCAATTTACAGAAACTGATATAAAGGCAGCTGAAAAACACTTAAATTCCTACTATGGCGGTAAAAATCTTGGCACTTTACAGATAGCTGTAGCTCCTGATAGTTATTATCTCACCCCAAATAATGTTTCCTTGGGTGAATTGAGCTACAATTATATTATGTCAACCAACTACTTAGACCAAGGCATTCTCGGTAATATGGAAGTCAAAGATGGTTCCACAACTCTTGCTTCTATACCAATAACATATTCCGGTTATATTAATTCCGAGGATGAGGAAGCTGTGCAAGCAGCTATTGCAGCAGGTATCATTGAAGCTCCACCGAAAGAAAAAGACAAGAAAGGATTTCCTACTTTCTTGATTATTATAATTACAATTATAGCAGTAGCTGTAATTGCTTTTTACTTGCGCTACATGCAAATTCAAAAAATGCGTAAAGCATACAAGAAAAAAAGAGACTTGGCACGTAAAAGTGGACGCTCGTTCTAGGGGGATACTATGGAAAGCTATAACATTCAACAAATTAAGCAAGCTAACCAAGAAATGCTAAACTACTTTAACAACTCATTTCTTGAAAATCTTGAAACTATTCAGCAACTTAAAACTCAAGCTTTTGAGATAGACATAAAGATTGACGAACTAGAAAAGACTAAAAACATCTATGCCTTCAAGTCAACTTCAAGAAAGAGTGTATTTACTCCTACAACTTCTGATGATTTTGAGGACGAAAAAAGCAAAATCATAGAAGAGCAGATAAACGACTTATTATCTGTTAAGGATTCCCTTTACACTAAAATTCGCAGTCTTGAGCTTTCCTTAACCTCAGTAAAAAAACGTTTGGCTATTTTAAATGATGCGGAGACATCTATAGACAATCTTATGAAATCTCTAACTCCTGAACTGTTAGCAGAGGGTAGCCCGGATGAAGATGGAGATTTTGAATTTATTCAAGAACAAAAAACCGACTCTGCAACAACTCACGGATACAACATTCTCATGCAGGATGCTTTTGATAAAGCTTTTTACTCTACCCTTCTTCATAGAAACATAAAGGATGGCCTTGTAAGCATTAATCACAAGCTAGAAATGCTAAGTTATCTTTTGTCTACTGATGTTAGCAGGGCAAAAATAACCTTACAGGAAATACTTCACAGTTCCAAGAAAATCTTAGATTCTGTAGATGACATTAACAGTAAATTCGATGCTAATTTAAACTCCTCTCAACCTATATGGAGCAAGTTAGATGACTTTGTTATGCAGCAAAGAGACAAGCATCCAGAATGTATTATTGATGCAAATATTGAATGTACCGATTATGAGATTAATCTTCATCCAATATTTACTATTAATCTGCTCAAGTTACTTAACATATTTTTTGACAATATCTTTAAGCACTCAAATGCAAACAGCATAGATTTTAAAATGAGTCTTAGCAAGAATAAAGTTGATGTATGTATCAGCGACAATGGTGTAGGTATAGATCCAGACTACTTGACAAAGAGCCCTTGGTACAGTAATCTACACAAAGCCCACGAAATAATTTATCTTCTTGGTGGTACACTTAGTATTACTGGTGATATTATTTCTGGTACAACTGTACGATTTAATTTTTCCGTTCAGGAATAAACATAAATTATTAGCAACCGGAGGACAACAATGAAAAGCAAAATTGCAGAACTTATATTTAAAAATGTAGAAGGTTTAACTTTAGAAGAAGTTAATGGTCTTATGGAGATTCCACCAAAACCTGATATGGGAGACTTCGCATTCCCTTGCTTCAGACTTGCAAAAACTATGAGAAAAGCTCCACAGATGATAGCTGCCGATATAAAGGAAGCCATCGGACAGGTTGATTTCCTCGACGATATTCAAGTTCAGGGGGCCTACCTCAACTTCTATGTCAACAAAGAAACCTTTGTAAAAGCAATGATTGAGGCAGCAATAGCTGAAGATTTTGGAAGTTCCGACATAGGAAAAGGCAAAACAATCTGTATTGACTACTCTTCTCCTAATGTGGCGAAGAATTTCCACGTAGGACACCTTAGAACTACCATCATCGGTAACTCACTTTACAAAATATATTCAAAGTTAGGCTATAATGTAGTTCGTATCAATCACCTTGGTGACTGGGGAACACAGTTTGGAAAACTTATTGTTGCATACAAAGCCTGGGGTAACGAAGAAGCTGTTAAACAGGATGGTGTTGCAGAGCTTATGAAGCTTTACGTAAAATTCCACGAAGAAGCTGACAAAGATCCTTCTCTAAACGATGAAGCCAGAGCTTGGTTTAGCAAAATGGAAAATGGCGACGAGGAAGCCCTTAAAATATGGCAATGGTTCAAGAACATCAGTCTTATTGAATATAAGAGAACTTACGATTTATTAGGTATAGACTTTGACAGCTATAACGGTGAGAGTTTTTATCGAGATAAAACCGGTGCAGTTGTATCAAAGATTCAGGATGCCAACCTTTTAACAGAAAGCGAAGGAGCTAAGATTGTTGATCTTGAGGCTTATGATATGGCACCTTGCCTTATTTTAAAAAACGACGGAAGCTCAATATACGCAACGCGCGACCTTGCAGCTATTTTCTACAGAAAAGAAACTTACAACTTTGTTAAATGTTTATATGTAACTGGTCAGGAGCAAAAGCTTCACTTTGCACAGGTATTTAAGGTAGTTGAGTTATTAGGAAATGATTGGGCAAAAGATCAATTAGTTCACATCCCTTATGGATTAGTTAGCCTTGAGGGTGCAAAATTATCAACCAGAAGTGGTAATATTATATATGCAGAGGATATTCTTCTTGAAGCAATTTCAAAAATCAAAGAAATTATCGAAGAAAAGAATCCTAACATTCCTGACAAAGATGAAACTGCTAAAAAGATTGGTGTAGGAGCAGTACTTTTTAATGATTTATATAATCAGAGAATCAAGGATGTTTCATTCAAATGGGAAAAGCTTTTAAACTTTGACGGAGAAACTGGCCCTTATGTGCAATACACTTATGCAAGATGTGCTAGCATACTAAGAAAAGTAGCAAACTTCTCCCCTTCTACAGATATTGATTGTTCACTCCTCACTGAAGTTGAAGCTCTTGATTTATTAAAAGAAATATCAAGATTCCCTAAGGTAGTATATGACGCTTCAGAAAAGTACGAGCCGTCCGTTGTTGCTAGATTTGCAGTAGATGTTGCACAATCCTTCAACAAGTATTACAACGCATGTAGAATCAATGTTGAGGATGATGCACTTCGTAACGCAAGAGTTACCTTGGTACACCTTACAAAGAAAACTATAAAGGATGCTCTCTTATTACTTGGAATTCAGTGTCCTGAGCAAATGTAATTATCAAAAGAGCCTTTCTTACGAAAAGAGAGGCTCTTTTTTCTTGTTTTTTTCACAATATATGCCACACAAAGTTATCCACATTTTTTGAAGTGAACTTTTGTTAACTAGTATATATATTGTATATATTACTTGAAAAGTACAATATATAGATTTTGATACAGGAACTTATCCACAATTAAATATTCTTATTCAGTATACTTATCCACATATATGTGTATAAGTATGTTTATAACTAGGACTTATCCACCACGTTTCACGTGAAACACTAGCATTCTAGTTACTAAATGTATGTTTCACGTGAAACATACATTTTAATAATCTTGATAAATAGTGATATTTTGTAAAAATACTTTTAGCGAGTTTTTTTAACGAGTTCTCATAACAAATTCGAGATGAGCAAATCCACAATTATATGTTTCACGTGAAACATATAATTAGTATCATCACAAAAAACAGTTTTATACTCATCTCACAACAAAAAGCCAAACAAACATAAGCACATAGAATCTGCATTCAAACTATTGTTTCATGTGAAACATATATACCATCTAATGTAAATTAAGCAAACCTATTTCATGTTAACAATCAAAACAAAACCTGTGCATTCTACCAACATACAGCTAACGTGTTAAAATCCATAAAGTAGATTTTGCAAAAGAGAATGTTTCACGTGAAACACATAATCTTATACAACACACTTATCAAACAAAGTCCCAACATTCTTAATCAAAATAGCACATACACTTTACTTAAAGGCACATTTTTTTCTTCATATCATTTCCACCAATTTAGTCCCGTAAACACCGCAAACAATCCTTTACACAAAGGATTTTATCAATATGTTTCACGTGAAACACCAATTACGTAGGAATTTTTCAATTTTTTCCAAGCGACAAAATGTACCCACATCAAAATCTATATATTGTACCACCTTAACTTTTTACCCCATATTTAGATATAGCATAAGATATCGAAAAATGTTATAATGTTGATTAAATATGGAGGTTTAATCATGGGAAGAATTATAGCAGTTGCCAACCAAAAGGGTGGTGTCGGAAAAACTACAACTTCAATCAATCTTGCAGCATGTCTTGCCGAGAAAGGCAAGAAGGTTTTAGCAGTTGATATGGATCCACAGGGCAATCTTACCAGTGGATTGGGTATAGACAAAAATAAACTTTCCTATACTATATATGACGCAATGTGTGGCGAATGCAATTTAGGAGAATGCATGGTTATTCGTCCATTGGACAAAAAACTTAATTTAAGCGTTTTACCTTCCAGCCGAAATCTTGCTGGAGCAGAGGTAGATTTTATCGACGAAGATAAACCTCAGTACATACTCAAATCCCTATTATCCAGTATAAGGGATAAGTATGACTTTATTGTTATAGATTGTCCACCAGCTTTAGGTATTCTCACTGTCAACTCAATGACTGCTGCAGATACTGTATTGGTGCCAATCCAGTGTGAGTTCTTTGCATTAGATGGACTTTCACAGCTTATATATACTATAGATTTAATTAAAAAGAAACTGAACAAGGCTCTTGAGATAGAAGGTGTTGTCTTTACAATGTATGATGCACGAACAAATCTTTCTCTTGAGGTTGTAGAAAACGTAAAAAATAATCTTGATCAGTTTATTTATAAAACAATTATACCGCGTAACGTACGTCTTGCAGAAGCGCCAAGCTTTGGTCTTCCAATTAATCTCTATGACAGTCGTTCCGCAGGAGCACAGGGCTATAGAGATTTAGCTGATGAAGTAATCAAAAATAAGCTTTACGCAAATATGTAATATCACACTGTTTTTTGTGTAATATAAAGGAGGACAATTATGGCACCAAAGAGAGGATTAGGTAGAGGACTTGATAATCTGATTCCTACCGGGGATAGCACACCAGCAAAACCAAAGGAAAAAGAAGTTAAGACCATTACCAAAACAGAAATTAAAGAAGTTATAAAAGAGGTTGAACAAACCTTAAACATAAATCGTATTGAACCAAATAAGAACCAGCCAAGAAAACATTTTGACGAAGATGCTTTAGCCGAGCTGGCTGATTCAATCAAACAATTTGGTGTTATTGAACCACTAGTTGTTGTAAAGAGAAAAGGTTACTATGAGCTTATTGCGGGAGAGCGTCGATGGAGAGCTGCAAGACAAGCTGGTCTAAAGGAAGTACCTGTTGTTATTAAGGATTACACCGACCAGGAGATTGTGGAGATAGCTCTTATCGAAAATATTCAAAGAGAAGACCTTAATCCTATAGAAGAAGCTCATGCCTACGAAAGACTTATCAAAGAATTCAACTTAAAACAAGATGAAGTCGCAGAGCGTGTATCTAAGAGTAGAACTACTATAACCAACTCACTTCGACTTCTTAAGCTTACAGAAAAGGTTCAACAGATGCTTATAGACGATATGCTCACAACTGGTCATGTACGTGCCCTTATTTCTATAGAAGATCCTATTCTTCAGTACGAAACTGCTTTGCATATCTTCGATAAAAAACTAAGTGTCCGCGAAACTGAAAGCTATGTAAAAAAACTATTGACTATCAAAAAATCTGCACCTGTTACAGCAGCAGAAGAGGATATGTCCTTCCTCTATGCAGAGATAGAAGACAGACTAAAAACCATTCTAGGTACAAAGACTGTCATTAAGCCAAAAGGCAAACATAAAGGTAAAATCGAAATCGAATACTATTCTGATGAAGATTTAGATAGAATTACCCAAATGCTGTATACTGTTATGTAGAAAGAGGTATTCTGATGAAAACAGAGACCATATTAGGAATGAATTTATCAACAGTGATTTACATTTTGCTAATCACTGTTGTGTTACTTATAATATTTGTCTTCCTTATTATTCATAAGATGAATATTATTAGCAGAAAATATAACGCTCTTATGAGCGGTAAAAAAGGCGCTGACTTAGAACAGATTATCCGAGTTAGATTTAAAGAAATGGATAAAGTAAAAGCAAATGCCAAAAAGGTTACCAGAGAACATAAGGATATTCAGTCACATTTATCCTCGTGTTTTAACAAAATGGGCCTTGTTAAGTACGATGCATTCAACGAGATGGCTGGTAAACTCAGCTTTGTACTTGCTCTTTTAGACCAAGACAACACCGGTGTAGTTATAAATGCTATGCACAGCAGAGAGGGTTGCCATATATATGCAAAGGAAATCATCAAAGGGGAGTCCTACATTCCATTGTCTGATGAAGAAAAAGAAGCATTAGAAAAAGCTAAGACGGTTGAAGAAGAAATAGAAGAGTTAACAAAAAAAGCTGAGCCTGAAGAAGACATTAGCTTTGATTTATAAAGGGAAAGAGGAGATAATTTATGTTAGACATCAAGTTTTTAAGAGAAAATCCAGACATAGTTAAAGAGAATATCAAAAAGAAGTTTCAGGATGCAAAGCTTCCTCTTGTAGATGAAGTTATTGAATTAGACAAACAGTCGAGAGCTCTCCAGCAGGAAGCAGATGAGCTTCGTGCTAAAAAGAATCAAATCGCAAAACAGATTGGTGCTCTTATGGCTCAGGGCAAAAAGGATGAGGCAGAGGTTGTTAAGCAGGAAGTTGCAAAAAATGCCGCTCGTCTTGCTGAGTTAGAAAAGCAGGAACCAGTAGTTAGAGAAGAACTTAAGCAAAAGATGATGGTTATTCCAAACATCATTGACCCATCCGTTCCAATCGGTAAAAGTGATGAAGAAAATGTGGAGCTTGAAAAATTTGGTGAACCAGTAACTCCTGATTTTGAAGTACCATATCACACAGAAATTATGTCTAAGTTCAACGGTATAGATCTTGAGAGTGCCGGTAAGGTTGCAGGAAATGGTTTCTACTATCTTATGGGTGATATAGCAAGACTTCATTCAGCTATTATTTCTTATGCTAGAGATTTTATGATTGACAGAGGATTTACTTACTGTATTCCTCCATTTATGATTAGAAGTAACGTTGTTACAGGTGTTATGAGTTTCGCAGAAATGGATGCTATGATGTACAAGATTGAAGGTGAAGATCTTTACCTCATCGGTACAAGTGAACACTCTATGATTGGTAAGTTTATTGATACTCTTACTCCAGAGGAGAACCTTCCTCAGACTCTTACCAGCTACTCACCTTGTTTCCGTAAGGAGAAGGGGGCTCATGGAATTGAAGAGCGTGGTGTATACCGTATTCACCAGTTTGAAAAGCAAGAAATGATTGTAGTTTGTAAACCAGAGGAAAGTATGGATTGGTTCCACAAGCTTTGGAAAAACACCGTAGATTTATTCCGTTCAATGGATATTCCAGTTAGAACTATTGAGTGTTGCTCTGGTGATTTAGCTGATCTTAAAGTTAAATCTTATGATGTTGAAGCATGGTCACCTCGTCAACAAAAATATTTTGAGGTTGGAAGTTGTTCAAATCTTGGGGACGCTCAGGCTCGTCGTCTTGGTATTAAGGTTAAGGGTAAGGATGGCAAATACTTTGCTCACACATTAAATAATACTGTTGTTGCTCCTCCTCGTATGCTCATTGCATTTTTGGAGAATAACTTAAATGCCGACGGAAGTGTTAACATTCCAGAAGTGCTTCAACCATATATGGGTGGTAAAAAAGTTATCCAGTAAGGAGAATTAAATGCATTCTTATTTAAGGGCTATTGGTTTTAGCAAAATTAAATCAAGAAAACAATTAGAGAAGATTTACGCTTTAACTTTGAAGCGACCTAACAGAAAGGTTATGACCACAGTTAGCATTGACACTTCTCTAATACAGTTCGAAAAGGATTTTGGTCCATCTATTGGGCTTACCCTTATAGGAGAATATGATGTAAATGGTGCTCTCTCTGTAGAGCACTATTTCCCTTATATAAAAGGTGATTCCTATGTGGACTATGAAAGCATAACCATAGAAAAGCAAACAGACAAAGAGTCCTATGCTGGAGTTTGTGAGGATTATCGATTAGGTATGACGCTTATTTTTTATGTCCTAAATATAGCTGACTATGCCAAATCCAAATGGCTCAACTATTCCAACAGGCACTTGACTAAAGTTAATCTTTCAGCGCTTTCCATAAGTGGTACTG
Organism: Lachnospiraceae bacterium; assembly: GCA_015057515.1. Classification (GTDB taxonomy): domain Bacteria; phylum Bacillota; class Clostridia; order Lachnospirales; family Lachnospiraceae; genus Coprococcus_C. Next base: position 6,341 of record SVED01000053.1, on the reverse strand, counting down.
TGCTTTTAGGCGTACAAAAATCCAAACAGCAGCTTCAGTATGAAAACAAATTCAAACTGCTTCGAGACAACCTTTTATCTGCTGCAAAAGAAGGCGATACGGAAGCTATAGAAAATCTCACCATCAGCGAAATGGACACATATACTTCCCTTACAGGTCGCATTAGAAATGAAGATATATTGTCTATCGTAGATACTAGCTTTATGCCTTGTGGAGTTGAATGCGATCACTATATGGTTATTGGCAATATATTAAAGGTCACCGAGGTTGTAAACGCCTACTCTGAAGAGACCGTATATAACCTACTTATAGAAACAAATGACATAATTCTAAATATAGGTATCAACAAATTGGACCTTCAAGGAGAACCAAAAGAAGGACGACGTTTCCGTGGCGAAGTATGGTTGATGGGACATGTTAGAATTTAATGAATTTTGCTTACATTTATTATTTACAAGTTTCAAATATTCCTTTAAAATATACCTTGTTGTGAGTACAAATAATTAACTCATAGCTTGTTTCCGTAGCTCAGCTGGATAGAGCAACCGCCTCCTAAGCGGTAGGTCGGGCGTTCGAATCGCCTCGGGAACATTTTTTTACGTCACCTTGTGTGACGTTTTTTATTTATTATCATTAATTCTTTCCACCATACATATATTGAACATCTTTACATTTTGTGTTAAACTTACCATAAGTATGAAAATATTTTAGGAGGTTATTATGAAGCGTAAATCCCAATCAACTCTTACCATAAGTGCTGTTGCATTTATTGCAGCTTTTCTAGTGGATTTGTATCTTATTGTTGCTCATCCAGCTAGCATTGAGCTCATTATTGCAGTTTCTCTTATTGTTGTAGTAGATACATTTTTTCTGGTTGATGGAATTCTCACAAAGATTGATGATATCGCCTCAATTAACATAGACAAGCAAAACGAACTTACTAAGGTTGAAAAGGGTATCTACTCTGTAGCAAAAAGAGAAGAGGTTGCCCGTACCCAGAGTATGTCTGCTATGCTTGATATCTTACTTGAAATGAAAGAAGACAATGCAAAACTTTATGACCAAATGTTAGAGCAGGATAAGATGATGACTAAGCTTCAGATTAAGAAAGATGCTGATAATACAACAAAGGTTGTCAACAGCAATGAAAAACTTGCAATTGTCATTGCACAGATGGCTACTGCAAACGCTAAGTCACAGAGCGAAGCAATTGAAATACTAAACGATATTTGCAAGGAATTAGAATCCAGAAATGGCAATCTTAATTCCGCAAATGACTACTCACATTTACGAGTTATGAAATCTAAGGCAGAATAGGAATATATCATGAATTACATTGTATTTGATCTTGAATGGAATCAAAGCTGTGGACATGACCAGGAAAACCCTCGGATGCCATTTGAGATAATTGAAATTGGAGCAGTAAAGCTAGACCACAAACTAAATATTATAGATACTTATTCAAGTATAATTAAGCCTAGATTGTATAAGAAGCTTCAACCACACATCCGGTCAATACTGAATTACGATGAGACTACCCTCAAAAAAGGACGTCCCTTCGATATGGTATGCAGGGAATTTATAAAGTGGTGTGGTGAGGATTATATTTTCTGCACTTGGGGCGCTATGGATCTTAGCTACCTCCAAAACAATATGGACTACTATTACTTGAAGCCATTAGAGACACCTCTTAAGTACTATAATGTTCAACAAATATATGCTGATGTATCTGATCCAAATCACTCTATTGTTAAATTGGAGAAAGCTGTTGACAGACTAAAGATTGAAGTTGACAGACCATTTCACTCAGCTGTAAATGATGCCTACTACACAGGAGTCGTACTAAAGGCAATAAAACCAAGGGATTTGTCTGATAGATATTCCTACGATATATACAACAATCCAAAGATAAAAGAAGATGAACTTATTTCTTATCACAAGAATTATATGGAGCATATATCTAGAGAATTCACTAATAAGATAGAAGCATTAGATGACAAAGAACTTTTGACAATTAGATGTTACCGCTGCGGCAAAAAAGCAAACAAGCGTATTAAATGGTTTGCCAGCTCACCAAACTCATATTCCTGCGTAGGTAAATGCTGGTATCACGGATTAGTTCAAGGTAAAATTCGCTTTAAGCAAGCAAAGGACGGCAACATATTTGCCATCAAAACTATGGTTCCCACCGACAAAAAAGGTATGGAAACCATTCGTCTTAGACAAGATGAATTAAGAATTAAACGACAAACCAAACGTCACAATAGAAAACATAATGATTCCGAATAGTTCGTATAATAAGTAACAGCCCCTTCTTATGAAAGGGGCTGTTTGCTTGCTGTTCCAGCTTTTCTAGGATAGGCCTTTGGTGTAGGCTTAACCTTCTTTATGAACACAAAGCTTCTTCCTATATCTGAATCAGGAAGCATAAGCTTTTCTGTTTTTTCTAATTTACCACCAAGTATACTTATGGCCTTCTTTCCCTGGGTTAACTCCTCATCTACTGTACCAGTCTTGTATGGTATAAAATATCCTCCCTCTTTTGTAAAAGGTAGACAATATTCAGACAAAACTGCCATATTAGCTACTGCACGGGAAACCACCAAATCAAAGCTGTCTCGCAGATCCTTTTGCCTTCCACCTTCCTCAGCTCTACCATGTATAGCCTTACAATAACCTTTTCCCTGTTCTGGGCTTGACTCTCCATCGAGCCCCAGCTCATCAATAACCTCTTGTAAAAACTTAACTCGCTTATTAAGTGAATCAAACAAGACAACATTAAGCTTTGGAAATGCAATCTTAAGTGGAATACCTGGAAATCCTGCTCCTGTTCCCACATCAATTACGCTAATTGCTTTATCCTTTAAAGCAAAATATGCTCCTAAGGCAACACTGTCTATAAAATGTTTTAGCTCTACCTCATCTCTTTCAGTGATTGCAGTTAGATTCATAACCTTGTTTTTTTCTACAAGCATTTCATAGTATTTATTAAATTGTTCCATTTGAATATCTGTTAGAGTTACTCCAACAGCTTCCTGTAAATAGGAATATAATTTTTTCATAAAAACTCCGTTAACTTATTCTTTATCAGAATTATTTTTCTTAGCTTCATTAAGAGAAGTTATATATACAAGTAACACTGATACATCTGCCGGTGAAACACCAGATATACGTGAAGCCTGACCAATAGATGCCGGTCTAATCTGTGCTAGCTTTTGTCTGGCTTCCCTTCTAAGATTAGAAACATCATCATAATTGATGTCTTCAGGTATACGCTTTTTCTCCATTTTCTTGAATTGTTCAACCTGCTGTTTCTGTCTTGTAATATATCCATCATATTTAATAGCAATATTAATCTGTTCAATAACCTCCGATGACAATGCACCAATCTGAGCTCTATCTGGGTCTAGTTCCTCAAGCATAGTATAATCAAGCTCCGGTCTTCTGATAAGCTCTGCTAAAGATGCTGCAGTCTTAAGTGGCGTACTTCCATGAGCCTCTAAAAATTCCTGAACCTTCTTGTTAGCACCAACCATAACCTCAGAAACTCTTTCGATTTCATTGTTAATGTGCTTACGCTTAAGGCAAAATGCTTTGTATCTTTCCTCATCTATAAGCCCAATGTCATAACCTATGTCTGTGAGTCGAAGATCCGCATTATCCTGTCTTAAGAGCAATCTATACTCGGCACGAGAAGTCATCATACGATATGGCTCCTGAGTTTCCTTGGTAACCAAATCATCTATAAGAACTCCAATATATCCTTCTGAACGGTCTAGTATAACTGGCTCCTTACCAGATATTTTTCTTGAGGCATTGATACCAGCCATAAGTCCCTGTGCCGCAGCCTCCTCATAACCTGAACTACCATTTAACTGACCTGCTGCAAAAAGTCCTTCAAAATCCTTGAACTCTAAATCTGCATTAAGGTTAGTAGCATCTATACAATCATACTCTATAGCGTAAGCATTTCTAATTATCTTAACATTTTCAAGGCCTGGCACAGTACGAATCATAGCGTACTGAACATCCTCTGGAAGAGAAGATGACATACCACCCATGTACATCTCATTGGTAAACTCACCCTCTGGCTCGATAAAGAGCTGATGTCTATTTTTGTCAGGGAATTTCATAACCTTATCCTCAATAGAAGGACAGTATCTAGGACCGGTACCTTCAATAAAACCTGAGTAAAGAGGAGAGCGGTCAATGTTATCTTTTATAATCTGATGAGTTTCCTCATTGGTATATGTAAGCCAACAGGAAATTTGCTCACGCTTAATATCTTCCTCTGTATTAGTAAATGAAAATGGAACTATATGCTCATCACCCAGCTGTTCCTCCATCTTAGAAAAATCTATAGTTTTCTTATCAAGTCTAGCTGGGGTACCAGTTTTAAATCTTCTTATGAATATACCTGCATCAGACATGGAATCTGAAAGACCATTTGCCGCAGAAAGACCATTTGGTCCAGTGTGATTAACTACATCACCATATATACATCTCGCCTTAAGATATGTTCCTGTGCAAAGAACCACTGCCTTAGCATAGTAAGTTGCACCAGAAAATGTCTTCACACCCTTAACAACTCTTTTTGCATTACCAGCCTCATCCACACTTACAACCTCATAGATAAGCTCCGAAACCTCAGCCTGTCTTAAAGTAAGATTGTCAGTATTCTGCAAAGTCATTCTCATATGCTTGGTATACTCACCCTTGTCAGCCTGGGCACGAAGGGAATGAACTGCTGGTCCCTTTGATACATTGAGCATCTTAGACTGAATATATGTCTTATCTATATTCTTGCCCATCTCACCACCAAGAGCATCTATCTCTCTAACCAAATGTCCCTTGGAGCTTCCACCAATATTAGGGTTACAAGGCATAAGAGCAACACTGTCCATACTAATAGTAAAAAGTATTGTATTCATACCAAGGCGGGCAGCAGCAAGAGCAGCCTCACAACCTGCATGACCTGCACCAACAACCACTACGTCATATTCTTCTGTTATAACTGATGTACTCATAAAACTAAAACCTTCCTAGTCAGGGTTAAACACATACCTATTTCATATACGAAACCCTAATATCCAATATAAAATCACTAACACCTATTTTAACAAATAATCTGATAGTTGCAAGTAGAAAATACAAGGCGTTACATCTTTAACATATACCACTAAAATAAATACATAAATGGATCAAGGTGTAAAGTCTTTTATATTTATTAATTAGACCTTATGCCTTTTTTATATATCTTAATATGTTGTATTATAATTTCTTGTTGTGTATAATTTGAAATGTACATGGATGTGGCAAATTCATCATATGGTGGAGAAATTATTTGGATAGAGAAAGAATAAGGTACACTAGAATGGAGAGATTATTTGTTTACGCAATTCTATATTCTGTAGGATATGACGTTTGGGAAAAATATGAAGTAGAGTTAGATAGACTATTTTTAAATGACATAGAAAATGATGAATATTTGACTTTAGAGGGAATGTCACCAAAAGAAGCTATATTACATACACTCTCATTGATGCGAATGCAACCAATTAACCATGATATATTTGGAAAAGAACTTATGATAGCAATAAAGCCCATATATGAAAGTTGTGATATAAGAGATTTTGCTAATCAAATGTATAAATTGTGGCAAAGGCTTCCTAAAGTGATAGAATATGGAGAAGAACCTTTTTTTGTTTTCTGCTATGCAGATGATTGTCTATCTTATGGAGACGAGAAACAATGTAGAGATTTATATGAAAGCGCATTAACTTATTATGATGATATGATTTTATAAAAAAAAAGGAAAATTTGAATTCGAGGGGGATTTTATGTATTCTGGGCTAATTATAAAAGAAAGCATTTTGAATGAACAGATATTAGACGAGTTAGATGTGGTAAGTGTAGAACTTTGGAAGACTGATAATAAACCAAAGTATTGGACAGCAATATCATTTACTAGCAATTTTGAGGATTTTCCAGAACATCTTTCAAAGGCAATGGACTTGTCCTCTGAATCTGGAATGGTTTGGTATGTAGATATTAAAGATACAATTTACAAGTACATAGTGCTTAAGGATGTTGTTTTAAAATATCATCTAGGAAATGAAGAGGAAAAGAAATTAGTATGCGAAAAATGCATAGAATTAGGTGTGAAAAGAGAGCAACTCAATTGGTTGGAATAATATATGAAAGAGCAAAATGATGAGTCTGAAAGCATATAAGGATTTGAATTTGGTGGAGGAAACACAATATGAAAAAATTAAAAAGGGCATTGCATAATATGTTTATTGCAGTAGGATTTGGAACAATGGTGTATGTGCCTATGCTTT
>SVED01000052.1 GCA_015057515.1 Lachnospiraceae bacterium | reverse complement strand
AACGTACTCCAAGTCCTGGACCTGGAAATGGCTGACGATATACCATCTCTGCTGGAAGACCAAGCTCAACTCCACAAGCTCTAACCTCATCTTTGAAAAGCTGTGCAAGTGGCTCTACGAGACCGAACTGAAGGTCCTCTGGAAGTCCACCTACGTTGTGGTGTGACTTAACTGCCTTTGCAGTCTTTGTACCACTTTCTATAATGTCTGGGTAGATTGTTCCCTGACCAAGGAAGTCGATACCTTCAAGCTTTCTAGCTTCCTCTTCGAATACACGGATGAACTCGCTACCTATTATCTTTCTCTTAGTTTCTGGCTCTGCAACTCCTGCAAGCTTGTCCAAGAAACGGTCTGTAGCATCTACATAGATAAGGTTTGCATCGAGCTGATTCTTAAATACCTCGATAACATTTTCAGACTCGTTCTTACGCATGAGACCGTGATTAACATGTACACATACCAGTTGCTTGCCAATAGCCTTGATAAGAAGTGCTGCAACAACTGATGAATCAACTCCACCTGAAAGGGCAAGAAGGACCTTCTTGTCACCTACCTGCTTACGAATAAGCTCTACCTGATCTGCGATGAAGTTCTTCATATTCCAGTTTGCCTCTGCCTTACAAGTGTCAAATAAGAACTTCTTAATTGTTTCCTCAGATGGCATCTCATCGTACTTTTCAGCACACTTTGCTGTTGGATGATCTATAGCTATAATAGGATATCCTAAGTCATATATAGCTGGATTGACGTCTACTGCCACACCATCTACTACGCGATTTTCTCCACCATTTAAGATGATACCCTTTACATTTGTAAGAGCATTTAATTCCTCTGGCGTAATGTCATGTGGGTGAATCTCACTATATACACCCATATCACGAATCTGTCTAGCAATTACTGTGTTTTCTGTGCTACCTAAGTCCAGAATAACGATCATATCCTGCTTCATCTTTGACTCTCCTTTACATTCATAAATTTACTTTTGAATATACAAAACTTGTCCTCTCAGAAAAAAGACATTTCTAATTATATTACAAAATGTTTGTGTATAAAAGTTTTTTTTTTATTTTTTTATAATTTTCTAAATTCTAGCAATTTCTGGATTATTTTTTAGACAAAATCACTATAATGCCTTTGCTTCTTGTCACTTTCTTTCATTTTTGTGTAATATTTTCTTGCAACATAAGAAATATCATTGTATAATTAAAACTGCGTTTTTTCGGGGTGCATTTTGATTCCCCGGGTGCGCTATATTTTAAGAATGAAGGTGCAAGAACATGGAAAGAAAAGTAGGAACTATTTCAAGAGGTATTCGTGGTCCTATCATCAGAGAGGGCGACAACCTTGTAGACATCGCAGTAACAAGTGTACTTGAAGCTGCAAAAAGCGAAGGTTACTCTTTAAGAGACAGAGATGTTGTGGCTCTTACAGAGTCTATCGTAGCTCGTGCACAAGGTAACTATGCATCTGTTCAGGCTATTGCTGAAGATGTTAAGGCTAAGTTAGGCGGAGAGACTATCGGTGTTATCTTCCCTATCCTTTCACGTAACCGTTTTGCAATCTGCCTTAAGGGTATTGCTATGGGAGCTAAAAAGGTTGTACTTATGCTCAGTTATCCAAGTGACGAAGTTGGTAACGCACTTTTGACTTACGATCAGTTAGACGAAGCTGGTATCAATCCATACAGCGATGTTTTAACATTGGACAAGTATCGTGAGCTATTCGGAGAAAACAAACACGAGTTTACTGGTGTTGATTATGTTCAGTACTATTCAGATATAATTACTGCAGCAGGTGCAGAGGTTGAGGTTATTTTTGCAAATGATCCTAGAACTATTTTAAAGTACACTGATTGTGTTATGACATGTGATATCCACACAAGAGCAAGAACTAAGCGTCTTTTAAAGGCTGCTGGTGCTAAGGCTGTTTGTGGTATGGATGACATCTTAAATTCTTCTATTAATGGAAGCGGATACAATGCTAAGTACGGTTTACTTGGTTCTAACAAGTCTACTGAGGATCAGATTAAGCTCTTCCCAAGAGAGTGTCAGGATCTTGTTGAAGCTATTCAGGCTAAGCTTCTTGAAGAAACTGGTAAGCACGTAGAGGTTATGGTATATGGCGACGGTGCATTTAAGGATCCACAAGGCAAAATATGGGAGCTTGCAGATCCAGTTGTTTCACCAGCATTTACCAGCGGTCTTATCGGTACTCCTAACGAGCTTAAGCTTAAGTATCTTGCAGACAACGACTTCAAGAACTTAAGTGGTGCAGAGCTTAAGGAAGCTATCTCTAAGAGCATTAAGGAGAAGGATTCAAACCTTGTAGGTAACATGGCTTCTCAGGGTACTACTCCTAGACAGCTTACAGACCTTATCGGTTCACTCTGCGACCTTACAAGTGGTTCAGGTGACAAGGGTACACCTATCATCCACATCCAGGGTTACTTCGATAACTTCACAGATTAATAACTAAGCAATTTATATATAGTATAGTGCTCCTACATCAAACCACGCTCTCGCTTAGATTTCATACTTAACGAAGTATTTCTGAGTTTAGTATGAAACTATGCTGTGTACGGTTGCTCACGCAGGAGTACTAAATTCAAAAATAGCTACTATACAAAACTCTGTATAGTAGCTATTTTTTTCATTAAGTGCTCGCGTTCTCAAACGGGTGTTGATATAAGGAGCACTATACTATTATATATAAATTTGATTAGTTATCAATCTTGTCAGTATCCCTTGTCCATACGGTTCCGGTAAGTCCTACTTCATCCTCGTAGAATACAGGATCCTTGCCTTCTTTCTTTTGCTCCTCATAATTCTTAAGAACCTTTATTGCAACCTTTCCAAGAAGCACTATAGCTATGATATTTACAATAGCCATAAGACCCATTGTTACATCTGCCAAGTTCCACACAAGAGAGAAATCTGCCTGTGCACCAAGGAATATAGCTGCAACACAGGTTAATCTAAATATATTTAACACAATCTTGTTATCCTTTATAAAAAGAATATTTGATTCTGCGTAGAAATAATTTCCAATAACAGAACTAAATGCAAAAGCAAAGATTGAGAAGGTAATAAAATGAATTCCCCACTCTCCTACATTTGCACTGATGGCAGCCTGTACATATGGAATACCATCAAAGGTTCCACTGATACCCTCTACCCCTGATATAAGAAGCATCATGGCTGTGCTTGAGCAGATGAGAAGTGTATCTATAAATACTGAAATAATCTGAACCAATCCCTGTTTTACCGGGTGTGAAACATCTGCTGAGGCTGAGGCATTTGGAGCTGAACCCATACCTGCTTCGTTTGAGAAAAGTCCTCGTTTAACACCAATAACTACAGCACTTCCCGCAAATCCACCTGCCATTGCTTTAAAATCAAATGCATTTTTGAATATAACCTCAAATACCTTAGGAAGCTCTGATACATTCATAATCATAGTCACAAATCCCATAAGAATATAAATAAGCGCCATAACAGGTACAATAACCGATGATATAATTCCGATTCTGTGAGTACCACCAAATATTACGAAGGCTGTTGCCGCAGCCAGCACAAGGCCAATTACAATTGGCCACATAGAATTGGCATAGTCATCTATGTAATATTCTAGGGAAGAAGACATATTAAATGCCTGCAATCCATTGAAACCGTATGCAAAGCATAAGATTAAAAGAATGGAGAACAGTATACCCATCCATCTTTTCCCAAGAGCCCTCTCCATATAGTATGAAGGTCCACCTCTAAACTGGCCATCTTTGCGAATCTTATATACCTGTGCCAAGGTACTTTCTATAAACGCTGATGCACCACCTATTATAGCCATAATCCACATCCAGAAAATCGCACCCGGACCACCAGCCGCTATAGCTGTAGCAATGCCGGCAATATTTCCTGTACCAACTCTTGATGCAGTTGATATCATAAGTGCTTGGAAGGAAGAAACTTTCTTGTTGCCATTTTCATCTACCTCAGACTTATCAAGCATAGACTTGACGCCATCCTTGAATAACCTAAACTGAACAAATTTTGTTCTAAACATAAAGTATAGTCCCACTCCAGCAAGCATAAAAATCAGGATGTAGGTATACATCACATTATTAATGTTTTCTAAAATACCTTTAAAATCCATTTTTCTTTCCCCTCTTTAGTATTCTATTTGCCCATTGGACACTAAACCTAGTCTAACATATTTTATACCATCATACACGCTAAATTTATTGATTTTTATATCATTTTCTATTATTCTATAAGTAGTGGGGTTTTTCCCCAACAGAACGTAAATTTTTTTAACGGAGGTATTATCTACATGGCTAGAACAGTACAGGAACTTATGGATATGATTAAGGAAAATGATATCCAGATGATCGACTTTAAAATTGTTGATATTAACGGACAGTTTCGTCACGTTACTATCCCAGCCGGTCAATTTTCAGAGAGCACTTTAACAGAAGGTATAGGCTTTGATGCTTCTAACTATGGCTACGCAGTAGTTGAGAAGAGTGATATGGTATTTATACCAGACCTTGACACTGCAATGGTTGACCCATTCTGTGGTGTGCCAACATTATCTATCACAGGTAATGCTATGGTTATTGATTACCCTAACAACAGACCTTTAGACCAGTATCCACGTAATATCGTCCTTGCTGCAGAGCAGTATATGAAGGACACTGGTATTGCAGATACAATGCTCATTCTTCCAGAGTTCGAGTTCCATTTATTTGATGATGCAGGCTGGTCAGTTACTCCTGAAAAGATTTCTATGCATGTAGATACTTCACAGGCTTACTGGAATTCAGATACAGAGGGCAAGGGTTGCGTAGTTGCTCACCAGAAGAACTACCACGTTGCTAAGCCATTTGATACTTCATACGAGTGCCGTTCAGAAATGTGTCTTGAGATGCAAAAAGCTGGTATCCCTATTAAGTATCATCACCCTGAGGTTGGTGCTGCAGGACAGTTCGAGATTGAGCCTATGCTTGGTCAGATGTCTACTATGGCAGATGCTACTATGATGATTAAATACATCATTCACAACACTGCACTTAAATATGGCAAGGTTGCTACATTTATGCCAAAGCCAGTTTACGGTGAGGCCGGAAATGGTATGCACGTTCATATGTTACTTCTCAAGGACGGCGAGCCAGTATTCTCAGATGACAATGGCTACTCACACCTTAGTGAAACAGCTCACTATTTCATGGGCGGTCTCTTAAAGCACATTTCTTCACTTTGTGCTATCACTAATCCAAGTACTAACTCATTCAAGAGACTTGTACCTGGATTTGAGGCACCTGTTACAGTAGGGTACGCTACCTCAAACCGTAGTGCAGTTATCCGTATCCCAGCATACGCTAAGACTCCTAACTTAAGACGTTTCGAGATTCGTAACCCAGATGCTACTTGCAACCCATATCTTGCTTATGCAGCTATCCTTATGGCTGGTCTCGACGGTGTTAAGAACAAGATTGACCCACATGCAAATGGCTGGGGACCATACGACTTTAACCTTTATACTTTATCAGATGAAGAGAAGGCAAAGTTATCTTCACTCCCTACTACTCTTGATGCAGCACTTGACGCACTTGAAGCTGACCACGATTACCTCACTGCAGGTGGCGTATTCCCAGAGCAGCTTATCAAGAACTTCATCGCTAACAAGAGAAAGGAATGCTTCGAGTTATCAAAGATTCCTCATCCTGCTGAGTTCGATAGATACTTCAACTTATAAGCAAAAAAGGGTTAAAAATAGTGGACGAGGTTTATATTAGCCACATCTATCAGTAAACATACATACTTAGTATTGAATTTCTAACAATCTCTAGGGGTTCATCCCTAAGTACCGACATTCGCAAACGGTTTACTATACATGTGGCTAATATATACCTCGTCCACTATTTTCTTTTTAATTTTCTTCCTGTATAAGTCCTATCATTTCTATGATATCAATGATAACCTGTATATCTTTTTTCATACGTGCCTGTTCTTCCGGATAGTTGATAGGCTTGCGATAATCACTATCGAAGGAATCACTACCATTAATTCCCACGCATAATTTGTTTTCTCCAAATCTAAATCCGATATTTGGGTACTGAGCCTTAAGTCTTTCTATACGTTCCATCATATGTGGTGTAAGAACGTAGAAAGCATCCAATGGATCTAAGCTGTATACTTTAAACTGTTCATTGAAGGCAACATTTTCCATCTCCACCTTGCTTGATGCTAAATTGAGCCAGCTTTCGTATATCTTTGAAAATACCTTTACATTTCTAACTGACTTACCCTCAAAGGTAAACTCAAACATTCTACCTGAAAAGTATGTAGTAACGCTCTTGTCATCTCCTGAACCTGTTTCATGCCTGATTGTTACATCTGCCTGGCGAAACTTTACTCCGTTGTAGCTTCCCTTTAAGTAGTCTTCTGAATGATATCTATTTCCCATCTTTACGATTCCAAAGCCCATAACATCCATCTCACTAAATCCGGCACGCCAATCGTAGTATACATCATCCAGCATAGTTTTTAGCAAAGAATTAACAAAGGTCTCCTTGTACAGTTCCCTATACCTGGCAATACACTTATTCATTTTTCCTGACATCACTGTAATCATCACAACAAACACAAAAAAGAAAAGTAGAAATAATCTTGATGCGTTAATTATAATCACCACAAACGTAGCCAATAGCCATACCAATGGTATCGTCCGCCAAATTTTGATTTTTTTTCTAAGAGCCTCCAGCTCCATTATCACCTGATGTACTCCCATTACACTTCCCCTCCTGTTAGGTATTTTATAAATTTATTTCGTTAACATCTTTGAGATGTTTTTTTGTATATACAAATACTCTGTCATTATCCTCTAAAATCAGATTGCCGTTTGGTATCAATGTTTTATTCTTCCTTTTTACAAGCACTATGGTAGCATGTCTCGATATATCCAAATCCTTAATCTTTTGTCCCACCCACGGATTAAGATCTTGCAAAATCTTCTCCTTAAGAACAATAGACTGGTGGTCCCCATATGGTTCTGTTCCCAGTATTATCATATCCCCTAGTTCTATAACTACATCTCCTCTAGGTATAATAACTTCCGTACCTCTTCTAATGGCCACTATAATGATCCCCTGAGATAACTTCAGGTCAGCAATCCTCTTTCCTATCCATCTATCTTCCTCTTTTATGGATATCTTTATGAAGTGCATATCATCCTCATAACCTATCTCATTATTTCTTTTAATGGTAGTATACTGATTAACAAATCCCGCAGAAATAATACCAGTCGGAATAGCTACCATACCAACTCCAAGGAAACTAATCACTATGCCAAAAAGTTTACCCATTGTGGTTATGGGATATATATCACCGTATCCCACTGTAAGGAGGGTAGAGGTGCTCCACCATATACCTGAAAACGCGTTATTAAATACCTCTGGCTGGGCTTCATGTTCCAAACCATACATACAAAGACTTGATGCAACCATAAGTACTAAAATGATAAAAACCGAAGATATAAGTTGCTGCTTCTTGCTTTTTATAACTGCTGTAATAACACTTAGTGAATCGTAATATGCATTGATTCTAAATAGTCTGAATATACGCACGATTCGAATCATACGGAAAGCAATGGCTCCTCCCGGGAAGAACACTGGCAAATAGTATGTGGCAAAGGAGAGCAAATCAATTATTCCCATAAAAGAAAATGCATACTTAAACACTGCCCTAAACTGTGTAGTATGAGGGTACATATATTTTGCAGCCCACAGTCTTAAGCAGTAATCCACTGCAAAAAATGCTACCGTCACTTCCTCAATAATATTGATTATATGACCATACTGCTCACGGATATTTTCAAAGGTGTACATTATACTTACTGTTAAATTGATAAGTATCGCAAAGGCATTGATAAAGTCATACATTCTGCTGACTTTATCCAAATCACTACCCACCTCTAATATCTCGTATAATCTTTTTCTTTTCTTTTCTAATGTCTTACCCATACTTAAAACCTCTAATATTTCCTATATTTGCGCAACAGATACATAAATATGCCACAAATCAAAGAACATGAGTATATTAAATATATTAATACATCTCATTCTTTTTTCAATGTTATATTTTGCACATTACTCTTCAATCCAGTTCAAATATTCGCCGATATACCTGTAATAATCATAATTACATATATTGTCTGCCATATTGAACTTATTCTTTATGACAGCGTTTTTATTTTCTACGTAGGCCTGGTCAATCTGAGAGCCATCAATACTATATATTTCACCCGTGTTGGCATTGTAAGAACACTTGTCTGTAATAAAACTTCTATCGTTAAATATAACCATACCTTCGCTGTCAGATAAAATATCCTGCCCTACCATCATACGTGAATCATATGGAAGCCCCATAAGATTAGATACTGTAGGCAATACATCTAAGCTGTAGCAATACTTTCTTATCTCAACAGGTTCCTCCATAGAAGCAGACCATATAATAAGAGAATTTTTATACCAGCCAAAAGTATTGTCCAATTCTTTTCCCGCCAACTCATCAACTACATCCTTGTTGTCGTAAGGAACATGGTCAGCAGTTACAACTATAAGCGTATTGTCAGCTAGCCCTGCCTCTTTTAGTCTTTTGTTAAGCTCTGTCAAAGCAAGCTCTAATTCGTACTGGCAGGCAATGTATGCCTTAGTAGTTTCGGTATAATCTAAATTCTCTACGTAATCCTTGTGTCGAATACACATTTCATTTCCACCAAAGTTATACATTACATGACCACTAACTGTTAAATAGTATGTATGGAAAGGTTGTTCACCTGCATATAAATCAAAGGTTGTCTCCACCATTCTAAGGTCTGATTGTGGCCACAGCTGTGAGCCGGAAGCATACCTTTCAGGCTCGTAGCCATTTCCTACGCCAATCCACTCATAACCCATATTAGGATGAGAAATATGTCTGTCATAATATTTATAATCATTGTTATGGAAGCCCATAGTTTTATAGCCCTGACGAGATAACTGGTTTGACAGGGTAAACATCATATAATTTCCTCTGGAACCAGCTCTGGACATGCTGAGATATCCTCCATTGTTTGGCATAAGCCCGGTTAAATCTGCATATTCTCCTCCCAAAGTAGAGCCGTACCATAACGGAGTATAATAGTTCTTGAAAACAAAACCTTCTGTGCTCATCTTGTATAATGTAGGTGTTAGCACTGGATCTATAACATAGCCTGAAAATCCCTCCGCTACTACAAATATTAGGTTATATCCCTCAAACATACCCGTGTACTCATTTTTATTTGTAGGCGTTACAGTACTAATATACTCGTGAAGAGATTTTATATTTTCATTTGTCTCATTGGCAATTAGCTCATCAAAATCCACATCCAACACATTTGGAGATGTATCGATAACAATCTCTTCAGTGGTAGCTTCTGTGGATTCAGGAACTATAGAATCTGTGTCTGTGGCCACAATTTCAGTAGTGGTCTCTGTAGATGTCTCAATGCCGGGATCATCAGCGTAGGTGATTTCCGCAACAAAATCAGCTGATTTCCCCTCTATGCCAAGAGCAGATTTTACTCCCTCTTTTATGTCAATATACAAGGACTCCATTACACCAAGCTTTTCTACGGACATATCTACAGAATTGTAGTTTTTATAAACTTCTTTGGCTGTGTAAAGATTCCCTGTTTCAAAATTGAAGGATATCATTATAAATATAAATACAGCTATAGTCCCAGCAAGCTGAGCACCGTAACATATCATGGAATGTCTATCAAAATCCAGTACCTTTCTAAAAAAAATCAAGCTGATAACAGGAATAAGCATAAGCAGAATAATCCACCATTCGCTGCCCACCTCTTTCCAGATAACATCAACAAAGTCAAAGGCCTGACCGGTAACGCCCATGGTACCAGTAATGGATAAATAGGTTCTAAATATTCCGCTGTACATTATCTGTGCAATAAAATACACTGATGCCAATGCAGCAAACCCCCATGTAAGTATCTTTGAGACTATCCTTGGCATTATGCTTGCAATAGTTCCAAAAATCATTCCATAAAATATTGCGAAAAGCAGTTTATATGGCAAATATAAAAGTTCACCATTAAATCTTACAAAATGGAACAGGGTTTCCAAATACACAAACACCAACACAAAATAGAATTCCAAGGATGTTATCACCTTAATAAATCCTTTTTTGTGACCTGTATTTTTATTTGTAGTTTGCTTAGTTTCTTCTTTCATAACTTCCTAACATTCTCTTCTGTATCACTTTTTTAAACATTCTCCATTTGTGGCAATTACATCCTTGTACCAGTAAAATGATGCCTTTCTACTTCTTGATAAGGTACCTTCACCGGCATTATTTTTATCGACATAAACAAATCCATATCTCTTGTCCATCTCACCCGTGGAAGCAGATACTATATCAATAGGAGCCCACATAGTATATCCCATAAGGTCTATACCATCCTCCTCAACTGCTTCTATCATATACCTGATATGGTTACCCAAATATTCTATACGATAGCTGTCATCTATGGTTCCGTCCTCCTCAACCTTATCATAGGCTCCAAAACCATTTTCCACTATCATAAGGGGTACATCAAATCTATCTGCAAACCAATTCATGGCGTATCGAAGTCCCATGGCATCAATTTGCCAGCCCCAATCACTAGCCTTAAGATTTGTATTTCTAACAAAATCTTTCTCAGTATAATCGTAATGTATATTGTACTCTTTAGCCTCCACAGCATAGGACATATAATATGAAAAGGCAATATAATCTACAGTTCCTTCTTTTAATATTGCAAGGTCTTCCTCAGTTATATCAAGGTTATATCCCTTTCTCTCAAACTTCTTGAACACCCATTTTGGATAGGAACCTTTCACATGAACATCTGTAAAAAAGTATTTTCCCTGCATAAATTTCTCTGCTGCAAGTACATCCTTAGGCTTACACGTATAAGGGTATATCGGACACATAGCTATCATGCAACCAATCATAAAATTCGGGTTGATGGCATGACCAGTCTTTGTTGCCAATGCACTTGCCACCAGCTCATAGTGAGCAGACTGATACATAACCTTTTCTAAATCTTCCCCTTCCTCAGCAAGGATTGCACCTTCCTGAACCAGATGATGTGGATTTGGGTCAGCCTGATTGTTAATTTCATTAAAGGTCATCCAATACTTAACCTTATCCTTGTATCTTTCAAAACACACTGTGGCAAACTTGACAAAGAAATCTATACATTTACGATTGCGAAAGCCGCCATAATGCTTAGCCATATAGTACGGCATTTCAAAATGCGACAGTGTAACCACTGGCTCTATGCCATATTTTGCACACTCATCAAAAAGGTCATCGTAAAACTTAAGGCCTTCTTCATTTGGCATATCTTCGTCGCACTTTGGAAATATTCTTGTCCATGCAATGGATGTTCTAAAACATTTAAAACCCATTTCAGCTAAAAGAGCAATATCCTCTTTATAGTGATGATAGAAATCCGAAGCTTCATGATTAGGGTAATTCTCCCCAGGAAGTATACCATCTGTTACCCTTCTAGGAGTTTTAGTCACATTGTCTCCAGCAGTCATAACATCAGCAATACTAATTCCTTTTCCCCCTTCATTCCATCCACCTTCTATTTGGTGGGCAGCTACTGCGCCACCCCACATAAAATCCTTTGGTAATGCCATATCATCCACCTCTTTCTATAAAAGATACTAAAACTTATATTTTTGTTTAAAATTATATAATGCACCTAACAGGTTTGAATCATTCAAAAATTTGCAGGTATCTATCTTGATGTTTCGATAAACATTAGACAATCTCTTTAACTGGTTAACATAACGCACTATGCCCTCCACAAACTGTGGTTCAGCACTAATCCCTCCACCTATCAATATAATCTGTGGATCCAGTATCACAAACAAGCTAAGACACGTCTTTGCTATAGTAAAATATGTGTCCTCCAACATATCTATAACTTTTTGTTGTCCTTCTCTTGCCCACTGATATACCTTTTCACCTGTAACATCTTCTCTAGGCAAGCCCAATTCATCAGCAATGCGCTGACACATATTTACAGCCGAACAGGTGGTAGTCCAAGTATAAGGCAAGGTCTTAACAATATCAGGGACATCCATAGACTCCATAAGGTCCTCTCCTGGTGGTAACTTATCCAAGTCCTCTCTGGTTATATCCGTCAATATAAAGGAAGTCTCTCCTGCCAAAAGATGCTTTCCATGAATGACTTTTCTGTTTCGGACTATACCACCACCAATTCCAGTGCCAAACACAAGAACACAGGCATCCTTTACATCTTTAGCATTACCCTTCCATACTTCTGCTAAAGCAGCACACTTTCCGTCGTTTTCTAAAGCAACCAAGACATCCTGGCAACGTTTTGAAATTAAATCCTGAAGGCACACCTTGTCCAGATACCTGATTCCGCCGCCATTATATACTATGCCCCTTTTCACATCAATCTGACCAGGCAATCCCATAGCAATACCGTCCACGTTTCCCTGATTCTTATATACATCATAGATACCACCTATAGTCTCAACAAACTCATCAATAGCTTCCTGAAAGGTTTTTCCCTCTAAATCCACAGGTGTTGGAGTTTTGCTTTTTTCAATTATATCTCCATCCTCAGTCATCCACGCATATTTTATAAATGTGGCACCTACATCAAATACAAGATACATATTTTTCTCCTTTTATATATATAAATTCGTTTTTACCAGATATAGATATGACAATTGTATGAATTTTCACAATATTACACTCAGTTATAATTTTAACACAAACATATTATATATAAAACAAAAAAAGTCGAGATAACTCGACTTTTTTGCTTTTATCTAGCAATTTTATTTAAAACCTTTATTGCTTCTTTTAGCTGTGAATCATCCTCACGCTTAACATTAACCGCACTTATTTTTCCATCAGGAAGCTCTACCTCATAATCCGGAGAAACGCCTATCTCATGAATATCATTTCCACCTGGAGTAAAATATTTTGCCACTGTAAGCTTAATAGCTGTGCCGTCTGAAAGAGGAATTACACTTTGCACTATGCCCTTTCCATATGAAGTCATACCCACTATTTCAGCCTTTCCGGTATCCTTCATTGCACCTGCAAAAATCTCTGATGCACTGGCGCTGTTTTCATTTATAAGAACTACCATTGGCATATCGAGGGTATGTGAATCATAATCTCCATACTCCTTAAGAACTGTGCCATTTTTGTCTTTGGTTGTACACACTACTCCTCCATCCATAATATAGGCACACATATCTACAACCGCATTTAAAAGTCCTCCCGGATTATCACGAAGGTCTACAATAATACCTTTGACATCCTGAGTCTGTAAAAATTCAACTGCAGTAATAAACTCTGTTGCAGTATTCTCATAGAACTGCTGTACTTGAATATATCCTATGTTACCGTCGAGAATTTCGGAATAAACTGTTACATTTTCAACCACTCGTCTTTCAACGTTAAACTCAATATAATCATTGATGCTTGGTCTAAACACCTTAATATAAGCTGTTGTTCCTTCTTCACCTCGGATTCTGTCTACAACAAATTGGAGTTCCTGATCTGTTACAACCAAATCATCCACCTGGACGATAATGTCCTCTGCCATAATACCAGCCTCTTCCGCAGGGCTACCCGGCACAGGTCGTACCACAGATATAATCATATCTACATCCTGAGTTACCACCGCTCCAACACCTACATATTCTCCTGAATTAGTCTCCATAAGATCTGCATATTCTTCTGCTGTATAGTATACAGAATAGGGATCATCAAGACCTGACATTATGCCATCATATATAGCTTCCTCCTGCATTTCCTCATCTGTCTCAAAGTAAAAATAACTATCAATATATGCATTTATTTCAGCAACTTTATTGGAAACTTCTTCATCATTCCACAGGTTATCACTATTATAATTGTTACCTGAATTGGAATCTGAAATTTGTACGGAGCTATCATTATCATTTTTGTGAAATAAATCACAACCACATAATGAAATCAACAACGCAACACTTGCTGTGATTCCTAATACCTTCTTCTTAAACAATTTCTACACTTCCTTAATTAGTTAAATATGGATATGGATTCACATATGATCCATTAATTCTAAGACCAAAGTGACAGTGTGGTCCAGTTGAATTACCTGTACTTCCCGCATAGGCAATAAGCTGCCCTCTCTCAACTGTCTGGCCATAGCTTACACAAAGCACAGAGTTGTGCATATAAACTGTGGTTACTCCACCGCCATGGTCAATAAGTACATAGTTACCCATAGAACTACTATAAGCAGCACCAATAACTGTACCTGACTCACCGGCAACAATAGGTGTACCAGTATCACATCCTATATCTATACCATTATGCATTCTTCCCCATCTTGGTCCAAAATGTGATGTGATTACTCCGCCACCATCTCCTGCAACAGGCCACTGGAATGTACCACCATTGTAATATATCTGTACAGTCTGACCACTCTCTGCTGCCTGACGTTCTAACTCTGCTATCTGTTCCTCTAAAGCTGCCTGGTCAGCTTCTATTGCAGATATTTCATCCTCATATTCAGAAATAGAAGCTTCATAACTATCTGCCTGAGCCTGTTTAGCAGAATGTAACATCTCAGCCGCCTCTTTGTTCTCCTCTACCTCTGCAACAATTAATTCAACTGCTTCTAAATCTGCCTCTAACTCAACTCGCTTATTTGCCACTGTCCTTTTAATCTCTACGAGTTCATTGAGCATATTTGCATCATAATTATATATCTGTTCCCTATACTCCGGACGATTTACAATATCAGTTACATCTGAGGATGTGAATATAGTATCCACATAATTTGCGTCACCATTTTCATATGAGTACTGAATACGAAGCTTCATAGCCTCATACTGAGCTGCCTCCTCTGCCTGAGCCGCTTCTAATTCTACAGTATTAACTGCTATCTCTGCCTCTAATTCAGCTTTCTGGTTCTGAAGTTCAATAAGCTCAGCATCAAAAGCCAGAATCTGTGCATCAATAGCTGCAATAGAACTAAGAATATTTTCCTGTTCAGCAGAAAGGCTATCTAATACCGCCTGAGCTTGTTCTTTTCTACTTTCAAGTTCTCTGTCCTCTTCTTGAAGGTCACTTATATCAGTGGCACCTGTATTAAGATATACTGAGCCAACTACAATAAATGTAAGAATAACTGCTATAATTTTACGCACCTAAATCCCTCCTTATACCTTAAGATGCTTTCTTGTGGCCACCATAGAACCTACAAGACCAAGACCAAGGCCTATTACAACTGAAGCTGGCACCAACACCTTAAATATATCTCCTGCCGGAACAAAGGCAAAGAGATTCTGCACTATACTCTGTTTGCTTACTAAATATTCAACAACCTTGTCATACATAATATATACAAGACCTACCGGCACCATAGAACCTACAAGGCCAATAATAATACCTTCTACAACAAACGGTGCACGTACAAACATATTGGTTGCACCGATAAGCTTCATTACTCCTATCTCGTCCTTACGAACAGTAATACCTATTGTAATGGTATTATTGATAAGGAATACAGATACAAGCAACAATATAGCAATAATAGCTATAGATGCATAGGTAACTATACTGCTAAGTGCACTTACACCGTCTGCAGTCTGCTCTGAACTGGCTACCTTACGAACACCGTGGAGCTCCTTTAGATACTGTACAAACTCTGCATGTTTGTCGAGATCCTTTAATGTTATTTCGTAGGAGTCACTGTTCTTCAAAGGATTATCACCTGCAAAAGATTCCATTGCAAGTTCATAGTTGTCCTTGTATGTGTCTCTTGCATAATTTTCCCATGCTTCCTCTGGAGAAATGTAATCCATGGTATTTACTTCTTCTCTAAGTCTTATCTGCTCACCGATAAGAGATTTGTTTTCCTCTGAAATACCCTCATCAAAGAATACCGATATAACAACCGTATTCTCAAGCTCTTCCATAGACGCTCTGAAATTCTCGACTACACAATAAAAAACACCAAACAAGAACAAACAGGATACTATAGTTCCCACAGATGCAAGTGAGAATAAGAGATTACGTTTAATATTCTTAACACCCTGTCTGATACTGTATAAAATACTACTAAGCCTCATCTATATACCCACCTTTTTGTTCATCACTAATAAGCTCACCCTTTTTGAGAGTGATAACTCTTT
>SVED01000051.1 GCA_015057515.1 Lachnospiraceae bacterium | reverse complement strand
TCTGTGCTACTACTGAATCATACTTCTCGATAACCTCAGTAGCGTGTCTTAATGTCTGATCAAAAACTAATGTCTCATCCTCGAAAACTGCAATCTTAGTTGAAGTTGAACCAGGATTGATAATAAGTGACTTATAACCCATTTTTATTCCTCCATATCTATAATTTATGCTAGGGATACTGGGGTAAACCCTGTATCCCTGAATTATCTAAATATTTATTTGCTCATAGCCTCTGCAACGATAGCTGCAAGAGCAATTGAGTTAACCTTAGTCTCAAATGTATCTGAACGTGATGTAAGAATAACTGGAGCTTTAGTTCCTGTAAGGATACAACCATTTTTAACATTAGCAGTATGTACAAGTGTCTTGTAGACAAGGTTACCAGCGTGAATGTCTGGGAAGAGAAGAATATCTGCATCACCAACAATCTTTCTATCTGTAGCACCCTTATGTCTTGCTGCCTCTGGGTCGATAGCAAGGTCCATAGAAAGTGGTCCATCAACGATACATCCTGTAATCTTGCCCTCTTCGTTCATCTTCATAAGCTCTGCTGCTTCAACTGTAGCTGGCATCTTAGGGTTAACTACCTCAACTGCTGCAAGTGGAGCAACCTTTGGACACTCAAGACCACAAGCATGAGCAACCTCAACTGTATTCTCAATAATACCAACCTTATCCTCAAGAGTTGGGTATGGAATAAATGCAACATCTGTAAGATAAAGCATCTTCTCTAAGCCCTCAATCTCAAAAAGTGCAACGTGTGAAAGTGGCTTGCCTGTTCTAAGACCAACCTCCTTGTCAAGAACGCTCTTTAAGAAGCCCTTAGTATCGATAAGACCCTTCATGTACATATCAGCCTTACCATCATGTACGAGCTTAACTGCTGTAAGAGCTGCCTCAGTAGTATCCTTAACATCTATAATTTCGTAACCTGATAAATCCATATTAAGAGTTGCGGCAACTTCCTTTATCTTATCCTCGTCACCAACTAATATTGCGTCTGCAATATTTCTCTCCTTTGCAGCCTGAACTGCCTCAAGCACAGCGTCATCCTGCGCTACTGCTACAGCAACCTTCTTCTTGCTGCAAGCTGAAATTTTCTCAAGTAATCCGTCGAAATTGTTCATTTGTTTAACTTCCTTTCTTATTTCATATATTTGATGTGTGAGTATTTTTACTCAGCCTTCTTTCTTTTGCGTAATATTACATCTAAAATCGCTGAAACAACACACAATATAACTGCACAAACCCCTATACTTCTATCAAGTCTTTTTTCGAAAGCTTTTTTACGCTTTAGCGCTTCCTTCACAGCCTTCTTATTTAGCTTCTTTTCGGCTCTGGTCAATTTCTCCCCCTTAGGTTTTTGTTCCTTGAAGGGTCTTTTAGGCTCCTTAGCCTTTTTTGCTTTTTTTATCTTTGCCATAATATATCACCCCATAAACACATTATCGTTTATTATATCACACTAAAGCGAAAAAATACAACTAATATACCTATTATAAGTGGATTTTAGTCTCCAAATACTTCTCTGGCCTACCAGTCACATACGCCGTAGCCAAAATCAAAGTCATAAGCACCCAGCTTATTGGCTCTGTAAATGCAACTCCCTTGTATGCAAAGGCTGGCACAAGGAAAAAAGCGGAAAGTATCTTTACAATCATCTCTGTGACACTTGATATAAGTGGCACAATTTTTCTACCCATTCCCTGTAAGGTACATCTAAACACAAATAATGGTCCAAGGGCATAGAAAAACAGGATGCTGATTTTTGCATACATAACTGCTGAATCAACGATACTTGGGTCATTTGTACTTGTAACCCACTCAAACACAGGTCTTGCAAAAGTATAGCAAAGCACTATAAGAACTGTGGAAATTATGGTTACAATTATATTTGCGTGGCGCACACCCTGGCGAACCCTATCTGGTTTTCCTGCTCCCATATTCTGGCTGACAAAGGTTGTCATGGCAAGACCGAAAGTATAAACTGTTACAGACATTATATCAAATACTCTTCTGGCTGCTGTGTGGGCAGTCATTATATTAGTTCCTAAATCATTTATAGCACTCTGAAGCACTACTGTTCCCAAATGAACTATACATCCCATAAGCCCCATGGATAAGCCTGTTGTTACAAGGTTTCCATACATACCCTTGTATGATTTAAAGTCTTCCCTTTTAGGAAGTATTTCCTTATATTTTGCCAGCAAATATCCGGCACACAAAAATGCTGACATGGACTGAGCTATAATAGTTGCATAAGCAGCTCCTTTTATGCCCTGATTAAACACACTGACAAATAAGATATCCAATCCAATATTTGCTACTACAGAAACCAAAAGGCAATAAAGAGATACTTTGCTATTGCCAACCGCCCTTAGAATATTTGAACTACAATTATATATGGCAGTAAGGATAATTCCTGACAATATAATTCTTACATAATCCAAAGCATCTTGTCTTATCTCTATAGGTGTACCAAGGGCAATCAAAATATTTTCTATAAATATCAGGGATAACGCTGTAAGCATTACTGCCGTACTAAATGTAAGCAGTATAGTTCCTGCTACATTTTTTCTAAGTCTACTCATATCCTTTGCGCCAAAGCTATTGGCTATTGGTATAGCAAAGCCCTGAGTTAAGCCATTGACAAAGCTAATAATAAGGTTCGACACAACCACAGTTGCGCCGATAGCCGCAAGTGCATCTGGTCCAACATACTCACTTACGATTTTAGAATCAACCAAGCTATATAATTGTTGTAAAATATAACCCAGCATCATAGGAATGGTAAACATTATAATTACTCTGGCTGGGTAACCTGTGGTTAGGTCTTTCATTTCCTTCCCTCTTTTCCACAAAATCAGACCATCTCACTTGTAAAAATGGGATGGTCAATCTACTACTATAATTGCACTATCAAATCCAATGAAACAACTCTGGTCCCACAAGCATCATCATCCAAAATCCAAATATTGCAACTACTGCTATAAAATGTCCCAGAATTTTTTTTATGATAGATTTTCCTGTCATGAAAGTGTATTTGTCTCTAACTCCCATGTAGTTTGTAAACCAAGTCACATAGGAAAACATTCCGCAAAAGACACAAACTCTCTCGTATATATTCCAATATCCTTCATAGTCGTAATCCATATGGTAAGCTATAAAAAACATAAGGATATAGCCAATGGAAGCTATGAATCCCTTCCAAAATTTCTTTGTTCTAAATCCTGGAAGTGTATAATTCTTCTTTTTAGGTTTGTCTACTCTAGGTGCCCTCTTACCGATAAGCTTTCCTATATCTATCATCATCTGCCTATCTATAGAATATCTGGCAGGACCATTCTCCGCAATATCTTTAAGTCCGTCCCACAACTCTCCGTCTAGCTCTACTATACTTTTAAGCATCATAGCATCCATACAGCTTTTTAGAGTGTTGCAAGCCCCTTGTATATCCTTACCCACGTCTGCTTTTAGCAAATGTTTTTCTCCACAATCAAAATCCACCAAATAAACCTTTTGCTCCTTGGTATTACCCTTTATAGCCTCCATATTGACTAATATATTGGTATCGGAAATAGCTCCGTGACTTATAGGATTTTTCCCCTTATGAAGCTTCTCTAATATTATACTGACCTCTCTAAATATAAGGGCTAAAGTATCTGGAGATACTGCATGGGACTCAATTACTTTTCTAAGAGTTGGACAATTAATGAATTCCTCTATGACATAAACTGTGTTTCCCCCATCTGTAATGGAAATTATTTTAGGAACTCCTGGTAGTTTTCTTTCATTAATCTCCTCAAACTTAAGCAGACCCTCATATACATCCTTGTCTACATTTTTAAGCTCCTTCTTAATGTAAAGTTTTCCGTCTCTTATATCCCTTACATAAGACACCCTGCTATCATAATCTCCTTCCACATCAGGAATTTCCGAAATCTCCTCGTACATGGACAACTCAAGTTCATTTATTCGATCTAGTTTTTTGTATCTTTGCATAACATTCATCCTACAAACCTATTATTCTCTTTCCAGAAGCTTTAAGCTCTATAAGCTTATCCACCGCTTCTTTGGATATCTCTTCATTTGCAACAACTATATAACTTCCTGGTGGATATACATAAATATTATCTGCTGCCACAGTCCCCACCAGCTTGTACAGTTCCTCTTTTAAAAATGTAGCTTTACCATTGGATTTTTCCATGGGACTAGTACGGTCAAATTCCTTATCTATATACTTAATGATTGTTTCCAAGTGCCTAAAGTCCTCTGCCTCGTCCATATAAGTAGATATAAGTACCACATAATTTGCGCCACTCATTTCCACTTCAATATTTCCAACTTCCCTAAGTCTCTTTGCTAAGTACTCGCCTGACTGATGACTATAAAAAACTATTCTGGTATCGTCATATTCAGACTTCACCTGAAAACCTTGGAGTAGCTTGATATGTTCTAAACTACTAACATTTGCCCTAAAGCTTCTTAAGTTTTCTATATATGTTTCATATCTCTCGGCGTTCTTTCTCTCATAGGCGCTTATCACTGCCTCCTCCATAGAGGAAAGCATTGGATATGATGGGGATGAGCTCATAAAAATTGACAAATATTTTCTAAGCTGCTTATTAAGCTCCTGATTATTCACGTGAATAATAGCGGTCTGCGTAAGTGCTGGCAGAGTTTTGTGAAGACTCTGAACCACTATATCTGCACCGCAAGATAACGCTGACTCTGGTAGCTCACAAATAAAAGGCAGATGAGCTCCATGAGCCTCATCTACTATAAGAGGTATATTATATGATTGTAAAATATTTTTTATTCCAGCTACGTCTGATACTACACCCTCATAGGTTGGACTGGTTATCACCACTGCTACAACATCTGGATTAGCTTCCACCATGCTTTTTACCTGCTCTTTAGTTACGGCACCATAAATATGCGAGGTAAAATCCCCACCTAGATGTACATATTCGGGTTCAAAATATATTGGTTTTAATCCAAATATTTCACAGGCATTATATACCGACTTGTGACAGTTTCTGGCTATGATAATGGAGCCTTCCTGCTTGTCGCCCTTGTAGTCTGTCACAGCTCCTACCGCGGAAAGCACCCCACCAGTAGCACCATTTACCATATAATAACTGGCGTGTGTGTTATAAATTTCAGCAAGCTGTTGCTGGGATTTGAGTATTATCCCCTCTGGGTTGTGCAAGTCATCAACACCAGGAACCTCTGTTATATCAAATTTGTAAATATCATCTAATGTACTGCCAATACCTTTTCTCTTGTGCCCTGGCATATGCCATGGCTTCATATCCAAAGAAAGATATTGCTTTAATCCTTCTGCTATGTATCTTTTCATGGCATATATACCAACCTTTCCATAAACAGATTATCTGCTTTATGTCAACCAATTTATTGTATCTACATCCATATACACTTTCATGTCACAACATGACTACATAATCACTCTACGATAATTCTATGGTTTTCAAATCATCAATTGTAATAGTCATAAGCTCATTTTCATCTATATCTGTAGAACTTACTAAGCGATTTGCCTGATTATTGATAGCTCGCTCTAAATAGTTTCTCGCAGAACGTGCATTACCAAAATTTTTCGGTGGATTAAGAAGCGTACGGGTAAACAACTGCTGCATATGAGCAAGTGCTTCCTCTGTAAAGCTGTAATCCAATTTAGCTGCTCTATTTTTAAGAATAATTACCAGCTCATCTGCTGTATAGTTTGGAAACTCTATAGTTCTGTTAAATCTAGAACGAAGACCTGGGTTTGCATCAAGAAAATCCTGCATCTCATCATGATATCCTGCTGCGATAACTATAAGGTCATCTCTATAATCCTCCATGGCCTTATTAAGAATATCTACTGCTTCCTGACCAAAGTCGCCCTCCTGCTTGTTGGAAGATAAAGCATAGGCCTCATCTATGAAAAGAACACCGCCTTTTGCCTTTTCTACTACCTCCATAACCTTTTCACCAGTCTGACCCATATATCCTGCAACTAATCCGGAACGGTCCACCTCCACAAGATGACCCTTGGAAAGTACACCCAGACCATGATAAATCTTTGATAATATTCTTGCTACAGTAGTCTTACCTGTTCCTGGATTACCTAAAAATACTAAGTGGTTAGTAGTAGGTGGAAGCTGTAAACCCTTTTCCTCACGAAGCTTACATATTCTAAGAAGGTTGACTAAGTTGTTAATTTCCCTCTTTACGCTGTCCATACCTGTAAGGGCATTAAGTTCCTGCAGCAATAATTCTAACTCACCTTTATTATCTGCATCTATGATGTCCTTGGTTTCATCATCATATTTAGAATTTGGTGTGTTCTTTTGTGAAATATTTCTGTCTTCATGAGAATTATATACATACTCAGAACTCTTCTTTCCTTCATGCTGTGGCACACCTTGATTTGAAGTTTCCTTATCAAGAGAATATTCTCCTCTTGTGTAGCTTATAGTTCTTTCTGGTTTACCTAAATCGCCATCAGCCCTATCTGACATTTCATTTTCCCAGGTATTAAATGGGGCGTACTCTGGTTTGTCCTCCTGCTTAACCTTGCTTCCCGGCTTAAAAGCTATGGTAGGCTTATACTCACGAATACGTCCTCTTATATCCTCTACACTGTTTCTAAGGAGGTCTATGTATGCTGAAAGTGCTTCCACTTCGCCATCTCTAGTCTCATTGTTGCATGCAATAAAATCATTGCCAATGTAGTGAAAAGACGTTATGTATAAAGTTATCAAATCATAATAAAAGTCTGATATTTCCCCGGTTTCCGGACCATTATTTGAACGAACAAAAGCCTCAAGGGAAAGGGGTGGATGTTCTAATATACGCTCACTTAACAAATCCCATCTCTGGGCATAATCATACAACATTCTGTCAGTAAACTGATATCCTATAAGAGTATTAATATATTTTATCTCCTCCGGACTTATAGTACCATCAGAGTAAGCCAAATATATTAGAAAATTAAGCATATCTGTTCTAAAATTACCCTGCAAATCTATCTTGCCGTTGGTTCTTATATAATCAGCTCTGCCTATACTCTCTGCTCTTTTAAGGCAAAGTTCGTACATAACCCTGCTTTCTTCTTTTATAATTTTTTTAAATCCCCAATCAAAAGCCATATTCTAATTCCGCTCCCTGTTATATGATTCTTTTGTTTTAAAATTTAGTTATCAATATTTTTTATCTCCTGATATAAACGACTAATCGGTAAGCCTACTACATTGTAGTAGTCACCCTTTATTCCTTTTATATACTTGCCAAAAACATTCTGAATAGCGTATCCGCCAGCTTTGTCTTCCCAATCAAAATGCTTGTTTTCATGTTCATTTTCTCTAACTTCTTCCCTGTGAAGAAGAGTTCCTTGGTTGACATAATGCCATATCTCCTCCTCTGTCATCGGATAGCACTCAACCTGGGTACACTCATTAAAAATATGTACCTCCATCTGACCGTCCTGCATAAATACAAAAACAAAACCCGTATATACCTGATGGACTCTACCCTGTATAAGCTGTATCATACGATAAGCATCTTCTTTATCTTTTGGCTTGCCAAGAATCTCTCCATCAACAGCTACAACAGTATCCGCTCCAATAACCAAAAAACCCTCTTTTTCTTCTGGAGTAGTACATCTATCTAAATAAATGTTAAATACCTCTTCTGCCTTTTGTAATGCCAATTGCTCCACAATTTCATCCGGTGTATCACCTGTGGCCACTTCCTCTCCTACTGCTGGAATTATATCAAATGTAAATCCAGCCATCTGCAGAATTTCGCGTCTTCTTGGAGACTTAGACGCAAGAATAATTTTTCTCATAACAACCTCCGCGCATATATGTTTATTATATCAAGTATTACCTCTATCTACAATTATATTTTATAGTGTTTTTTCGAATCATAGATGTTTAAGAAAAATTTCCTATAAACCAAAAAATCTCTGAGAATAATCTCAGAGATTTTAGAGGCGCGAGCCGGATTTGAACCGGCGATAACGGTGTTGCAGACCGGGGCCTTACCACTTGGCGATCGCGCCTTATAAGCTCCCCCTGTTGGACTTGAACCAACGACGCCCTGATTAACAGTCAGGTGCTCTACCGACTGAGCTAAGGAGGAATATAGTTTTTAAAAATAGACTTTCTCAAGTCGCAAAGTAGATTATATGTGAAAGTTTAAAATAAGTCAATATGATTTTATTATAAAACTATCAAGAATCTACAAAACGGAGATGGAGGGATTTGAACCCTCGCGCCGCGCAAACGACCTACACCCTTAGCAGGGGCGCCTCTTCAGCCACTTGAGTACATCTCCAATGCCTAAATCCTACCAAATATATGGTTGTATTTAGTTGTGCGCTAACACGCCTAAGTATCATAGCAAATTACTTTTGTTTTGTCAACGGATTTAAGAATATTTTATGGCGGAATACTAATAAATATTCCGCCACTTTTTTGTATATAGTTTATCTTATGCGTTTTGTAAATATTTTATACCTACTATTTTGTGCTATTATCATTTTTTATTTACTCATAAGATATCAGCTCATTTATGCCTGACTCCATCTCATTATAATATACCTTAATTCTGTCCTCCGCCCTTATGAATATGAGGGTTTCATTGTCAGCAAAGTTCTGCTTATATACGGAACCATCCTTTGCTGTGATATATACATAGGTTTCTCCATTCATTGTAATATACTGAACCTCTTGTACTGTTATCATCTTACTAGGTATAGTCTCGTCAATTACTGTCTCGCCACTTACTATTCCATTTTCTATCATAAGCTTTTTATAGTTTGCCAAAGCCTCTCTCTGAGTGCCACCTGTTGCAACTATATTGTACTTTTCCACATTTACCAAAGCATACATTTTAACAAGTCCTGCATCATCCTTTAGAACCATAATATAAGTTGGTATACCCTCAATATTAATAAGGGATGGGAAGGATGCATCATAACCCAAGTTCTGAACCTGACCCTCGGCAGAATCCATGGCAGAGTGCTCCTCCGCACCAGGTATTGAATAGTATTTGCTCTCACCAGTACGTGAATTCATCATCACAAAGCCTATATTTGATTGGTCGCCGTTTACGGAAGTAACTCCGGTATACACCCAAACATCGCCATCCATAACCTTGTAACCATAATCATCTGTGGTAACCTTACAACCCTTGTTTCCAATTACACTATTTATAAAGCCTCCGGAAAGATTTCCATACCAATTGTACTTTTTGCAGGCAAGCTCTCCATCATATACTCTGTCAACCCAATTTGGTACATTTTCCACATCCACATACTCACAATCTCCAGAACATGAATCACAAATAACAATACCCTTTACGTCCTTGGCTCCAAAAAGACCTGCGTTTGGATTCATAACAGGACATATGTAGTAAGGATTACCCTCATTATCCAGCTCAAAGAAATATCCATAAAAATCATAGGTTGGGTATGAACTTTGAATATGTCGATGCAAATCCTTACTAAAACACGCTGACGGTGAATACAGTATAGGCTTTTCTAACTCCACGTATACCGCTTCATTTTTTACAGGGTCAACCAAAACATAGCCTGGTATTCCCTCATCCTTATTGTTTAAATACTTAAAAAATCCTGCATATTCAAGCGGTGCAACCTTCATAGGTTTTCCATTAAAATCAATGGTTGTATAAACATCACTAACCTCATACTGACTGACCACATCAGAAAGTGTACCTATTGCTCTCTCACCTATGATTTGGGCACTTGCTGTATCCATAAGTGCAATGTCTTCAATACTATCACTTTCTACTATATCAGTAGCAAAATCCCCATCCTCAATCTGAATAAGGTTAGCGTACTTGGATGCTGAAAACAGAGGAGATGAAATTATTCCTCCAATAACAACTGTAACCACTGATACAATCATAAGAACAATAACAACTTTACTTATTGGCGTTATATCATCTACTTTATTCTTTGATTGAAGCTCTCTGTCTATATTCTCACTCTTAAAATCTAGAGAACATACAAGTAATCCAAACAATGTAAATATAAACCACACCCAAAATGAAATAGTATGTACATTAAGGGACGGTACTATAAAATAGTACCCCACAGCCTCAATAGCACAAAGTATTAAAAGAGCAATTACATTTCCTTTTCCAAATCTGCCCTTCAAACCTCCCCTGGTTGAATTACTTTTTCTTTTCTTCTTTTTCTTCATTATGCCGTCTACGTCGTAGACAATCTTAACCTTTTCTTTTTTGCTCATTTATGTTCACCCTTTCTTGTAAAACATAATATAATTCATATTTCACAAAAATTAAACCCTTCTTTAACTACAATAAAAGCTATAATATCACAAATTAGTGGCTTTTTTTACACTTTAGTGGTTGGCTAAGTAATCACAAACCGCAGTCTCATATAGATTATTTCCCTTTGAATCTATAACTACAACCACTGGAAAATCCTCAACCTCCATTTTTCTAATGGCCTCTGTTCCCAGATCATCATAGGCAATAACTGAAGATTCCTTGATACATTTTGAAAGAAGTGCCCCTGCTCCACCTACTGCTGCCATATAAACAGCACCATTTTCAACTATGGAATCTATAACAGCCTGACTTCTTTTTCCTTTACCTATCATTCCTAAAAGGCCTTTCTCAAGAAGCAAAGGTGTGTACTTATCCATACGACTGCTAGTAGTCGGACCTGCTGAGCCTATAACCTGACCCTCCTTTGCAGGAGTAGGTCCAAGGTAGTAAAATGTGTTACCTGTTATGTCCAAAGGCAATATTTTTTTCTCATATAACTCGTTTCCTGTTAAAGCTACACCTGTAGCTTCCTTCTCCAATATGCTATCATACAGTCTTTTGTGAGCAGCATCTCTTGCACTGTAAAGGGTTCCTGTAAGATAAATGTAATCTCCTGCTCTTAGCTCCTCTACTTCTTTCTTTTCAAAGGGTACCCTTACCACTTTTTTACTGTCCATTATGTCCCTCCTCGTTAATAAGGATGTATCCACCAAAATTCAAACCTTTAATTTCATCTGTATATGGATTGTAATCAAAATCTATATCCTCTATCACCAGACAAACATTTTGGCTGATAGTGTAATACTTATACTTCATTTCTGATGTATATATTTCATTATTTTTATCCATATCAATAAAGGTTTCCAACATATCTCTTCCATCAAAATTGCACATGAAGTTGTTATTCACACCATAGGAAATAACTAATTCGCCGGCATCCTCAATAAGGATGATTTCTCTGTAGTCCGAAATGTAAGAAAATTCATACATATTCGTGTATCCCTTTATATTTATGCCATGGTCTCTGTAATAACTGGACACATAAAAATATACACTCTCAAAATCTCTTTTTGCTTGTGTAGGATCCTGCTGATAGATATTTTCTTTTAAACTGGCAAGATCCTCCTCAGAGTAATTATCCTCCAAATACTCCATACCATAATCGTCATATCTGAGATATTTGAAAACGTTTGAGGCCTCTATGTATTTTCCCTCCTCAATAGCCTTCTCAAATCGATTTTTCTGAGAGAGGAAAGATAGCTTTTCCATATTAAGTACCGGACAGAATAAAACAAATACTCCAATAATCAGACCTACAATAAGTAATTCCTCGTATTTTGTATCCCTCTTTCTTGCCTTACAAATAAGCTCCCAAGCCACGTATATTATCTGGAAAACAATGGCAACAATACCCATATATCTGTCTTCTGTAAGTCCATAATGATAAATTCTTATGGAAATAGCTATTATTTCCAATACAATGAGTGGAATATATGCGTACTTTAAGTTTGTGGCTATTTTTTCAAGAATTTCTCCGAAACCTGTTTTTTCCTTTATAGACTCTTTGAAAAAACCTTCACTTATAAACCATACAGGACCGCCAAAAACGAATACTAATAAACATATATTAAACACTTCATTTTGTGGCATTGAAAAAGTAAATAGTATCTTCACCACATACATGTATATAATAATAAAGGCTACTATAACACATGGTAAAAGTGCGTAATTGACAAAGCCCTTTGTAAATCTTGAATTTTCCTCTGAAGTATCAACTATACAAAGCAATGTATATGGAAAATACAAAAAACCTGCTAAAAGTATTGTAAAATTATCAAGAAAATCCCAATAATCAATATTAATTATTAATGAGTCAAAGATAACAAGCAAAAACATCATTGCCAAATATAAGACAAGGAAAAGAGCCCATACCTTAAGAAGTCCAAATATTACTCTTGGCAAATATGTCTGTAGTGATAGCTTGCTTCTTTTTATAATCTTATACAAAGAAAGTACTACCATGGTTGCAAGATACATTATAAATATATTTGCAATGTAATCACCCACTATGTATTCACTGGTACCAAGTAAATCCCCTATTCCGTCAGCTATAGCGTGCAAGTTATCTTGTATAATTACCCAAAATAGTGCTATGACTCCATTTGCAGAAAGGGCTATGGATAGTTTTTTCCATGGTTTTTGTCCTCCCTCTGGTACAAAAAAGGTTTCTATAAAAAAAACCCCCGCCAAGAAAATTATTACAAAAAGCACTATTCTATCAAATAAATGTGATTGCTCTTCCAGTTCAAAATATATGCAATACAGAATGGATAGTAGTGCTCCTGTTAACAAGGTCACTGTGTATCTGTATATCAGATTCTTGAGCTCTGCCTTTTGATTATCCACAAATTTTTGCATTTTACCCATAAATGTTCCTCCTTTTTTCAACATACCTTCTACAATAAAAACATTTAATGATTTTTTCCTTTAGCTCTAAATAGAGATTTATATTATCCTTGTTAAATGTCTATTTACATGGCAGCACATATTAACTGCAAGTGGCATACCTGCTATATGTGTAGCAAAAGTCTCTATATTCACTGCCAGTGCTGTTGTTTTACCCCCAAGTCCCCCCGGACCTATTCCCGTTTTGTTTACAGCCTCCAGCAATTCCTTTTCAATTCTGGCTATATGCTCATAAGGTGAATGTGAACCTGCCTCTCTTGTAAGAGCTTTTTTTGCCATCTTTGCAGCCAGCTCAAAATCTCCCCCGAGTCCAACTCCAACTACCATAGGTGGACATGCATTAGGTCCTGCATCTTTCACTGCCTCAAGGACTGCTGCCTTAACTCCTTCTTCTCCATCCGCTGGCTTAAGCATATATACTTTGCTCATATTTTCGCTTCCAAAACCCTTAGGTGCTATGGTTATCTCTAGCTTATCACCAGGAACAATATCATAATGAATAATTGCTGGTGTATTATCACCTGTATTATCTCTGATAAGAGGATCCTTTACTACAGACTTTCTAAGATATCCTTCTGTATATCCTCTTCTTACTCCTTCGTTGATGGCATCTGTAAGGTTCTTTCCCTCAATATGTAAATCCTGTCCCACGCTTACAAAAAATACTGCCATTCCCGTATCCTGACATATAGGAATTTCTTCCTTTGCCGCAATTTCCATGTTTTCAATAAGCTGGTTCATTATCTGCTTTCCAAGCTTGCCATCCTCTTCCTTAGCTGCCTGTCTAAGTCTTCCTTCCATATCAGCCGCAAGAAAAATATTGGCGGATATACACATATCCTTAATTGTATCTATAATTATATCTGTATGTATAGTTCTCATAACATCACCTCAATAATAAAGCTAATTAAAGCCATCATAACACATTAACTAATTAAAGTAAAATAAAGCAAAATAATAAATAACCTTAAAATAAAAAATAGTCATATATATTAGTAAACGGTTTACAATATATAGACTATTTTTTATTTTGTAGTTATTCACATATTTTAACCTTAATCTCCAAGGAAATTGTCATTGTCTGCCTGTAATGAGCCACGTTTTTTCTTATTAAAATAGCAGTTTATTGCGGCACAAAAATATGCAACAAGAAGCACAATAAAAATTACTGCAACCCAGTACATTGCATCAAAAAGTACATCAGCAAAATCTTCTATTTTACGTAGGCCCTCCAGACCATTTTTTAAATCTTCACCTGACATAATTACTACCTCATATAAGTAAATCTTAAGTATGTATGTGATTATATACTATCACATACATACTTGTAATTCTTTAATTTAGGAACTACTCTTCTGGGGAAATATCATCTTGGGACTCTTCAATGTCCTCTTCAACGTTCCCTTCCTCATTATCAGACTCCTCCATCTCTTTCTCTAATGCCTCAAGAGATTCTGATTCGTCTGCTGACTTCTGTCTAACCTTAGTGATACTTGCTACCTGAATATCACTCTCAATATCCATGTTAATGAGTTTAACTCCGGTTGTTATTCTTCCAAGATTTGAAATATCCTTACAAAGTATTCTAATTACGATACCCTGGTTAGTTATAAGCATTATCTCATTGTCATCATTAACTGCCTTAAATCCAACTACCGGTCCTGACTTCTCATTAATCTTGTAGCACTTAACACCCTTTCCACCTCTTCTTTGTGGTGTAAATTCATCAATAGATGTACGCTTTCCAAGTCCGTTTTCTGATACAATAAGGAGTGCCTCGCCCTGAGTATCCATCTGCATACCAACAACCTCGTCTCCATCAGAAACATTCATACCGATAACACCCATAGATGTTCTGCCTGTGCTTCTTACGTCTGTCTCATTGAATCTGATACACATACCCTGCTTAGTTATAAGGAATATATCCTTGGTGTTGTTAGTAGACTTAACCTCAATAAGCTCATCGCCTTCCTTGAGGGTAATAGCTGCAAGACCTGATTTTCTTACATTTGCATACTCTGTGATACGTGTCTTCTTAACAATACCATTCTTGGTAGCCATGAAGAGATATCTGCCCTCATTGTATTTGAGAATAGGTATAACAGCTGTAATCTTTTCATCCGGCATAAGCTGAAGAAGGTTGACAATAGCTGTTCCTCTCGCTGTTCTGCTGGACTCAGGTATCTCATATGCCTTGAGTCTGTATACTCTACCCTGGTTAGTAAAGAACATAATGTAGTGGTGAGTTGTGGTCATAAATAAATCTTCTATAAAGTCATCCTCTATAGTCTGCATTCCCTTTATGCCCTTACCACCTCTATGCTGGCTCTTGAAGTTGTTTATAGTCATACGCTTAATATAACCAAGTTTTGTCATAGCAATAACTATATTTTCCTTCTTAATAAGGTCCTCAACTGATATATCATCATCTAAATCAATACCAATTGATGTTCTTCTCTTATCACCAAACTTTGTAGCAATAATAAGTATCTCTTCCTTTATTACACCGAGAAGCTTCTTTCTGTCAGCAAGTATTGCACGTAACTCTGCAATTCTTTCCATAAGCTCTCTATACTCATTTTCAAGCTTTTCTCTCTCTAATCCTGTGAGAGCACGAAGTCTCATATCTACAATGGCCTGAGCCTGTATTTCTGTAAGTCCAAACTTCTCCATGAGAGAAAGCTTAGCGTCTGCTACAGACTTTGAACCTCTAATAATACGAATAACTTCGTCAATATTATCTAATGCAATAAGTAAGCCTTCTAAAATGTGAGCTCTTTCCTCTGCCTTATTTAACTCAAACTTAGTTCTTCTTGTAACTACTTCCTCCTGATGCTTTAAGTAGTACTGAAGCATCTCAAGAAGATTAAGTACCTTTGGTTCCTGATTAACCAATGCAAGCATAATTACACCAAATGTATCCTGCATCTGAGTATGCTTGTAAAGCTGATTAAGGATAATATTTGCATTAGCATCCTTACGAAGCTCAATAACTATTCTCATTCCTTCACGTGAAGACTCATCACGAAGGTCAGTAATACCATCAATCTTCTTCTCTTTAACAAGCTCAGCTATTTTCTGGATAAGTCTGGCCTTGTTAACCATGTATGGAAGCTCAGTAACTACTATACGCTGCTTTCCGCCACTCATTGGCTCAATCTCAGATATAGCTCTTACTTTTATTTTTCCTCTACCTGTTCTATAAGCATCATTTATACCGGATGTACCAAGTATTTGAGCTCCTGTTGGGAAATCTGGTCCTTGAACTATATCAAGTATCTCCTCAATATCAGTATCTCTATCCTCTAACACCTGGTTATCTATTATTTTTACTACTGCATTAATTACTTCAACCAAGTTGTGTGGTGGTATATTAGTAGCCATACCTACTGCGATACCTGATGTACCATTAACAAGAAGGTTAGGATATCTACTTGGAAGTACAACTGGTTCCTTCTCTGTCTCATCGAAGTTAGGTACAAAATCTACAGTATCTTTGTTGATATCAGCAATCATTTCCATAGAAATTTTGGAAAGTCTTGCCTCAGTATATCGCATAGCCG
>SVED01000050.1 GCA_015057515.1 Lachnospiraceae bacterium | reverse complement strand
CGTATCCATTTGAATCTGAAAGTGCAACAACCTTTGCACCAAGCTGCTGTGCCTTCTCTGTAGCATATATAGCAACATTACCTGAACCAGATACAACAACTGTCTGATCCTTCATGCTCTTTCCAAGATCCTTTAACATTTCATCAACAATATATACAAGTCCATATCCAGTAGCCTGTGTACGAACAAGTGAACCACCCCAAGTAAGTCCCTTACCTGTAAGAACGCCCTCATAAAGGTCTCTGATTCTCTTGTACTGACCGTACATATAACCAATCTCACGAGCACCTACACCGATATCACCAGCAGGAACATCTGTATCAGCTCCTATATACTTGCAAAGCTCAGTCATAAGGCTCTGGCAAAATGCCATAACCTCTCTGTCTGACTTACCCTTAGGGTCAAAGTCAGAACCACCCTTACCTCCACCAATTGGAAGACCAGTAAGTGAGTTCTTGAAAATCTGCTCAAAACCTAAGAACTTTAAAATTGACTGGTTAACTGATGGATGGAAACGCATACCTCCCTTGTATGGTCCAATAGCTGAGTTAAACTGTACTCTATAAGCCTTGTTAACCTGGATAACTCCATTGTCATCTACCCAAGGTACCTTAAATGAAATGATTCTCTCTGGCTCAACAAGCCTCTCAAGAAGAGAAATCTTTCTATACTCTGCCTCATTTGCATCGATAACAAGCTTTAATGAATCTAAAACTTCCTTAACCGCCTGATGGAACTCTGCCTCACCAGGATTTTTCGCAACTACTCTCTCGTAAATCTCATCAACATATGACATATTTATTTTCCTCCCTAAGAAAATTTCGGTTGCATATCACCGTCGGCTTACATTATATTACAGCACTTTAATGTTGTAAAGAAAAAAATAGTGCAATTTTTGTATTTATCTCCAATATTTACATCTGTGTTTTACACAGGTCGAAAAAACAATCTGAGTCTTAGTTTTACCAAAGCGTTGTAATTCTCCGATAAAAGCATCTAGCTCTGCTGTTGTCGGAAATCTAACCTCAATAAGCATAGAATACTCACCTGTAACACAGTTACACTCTATGACATTCATTATACTATCAATATATGGATAAAACTCCTGCTTTCTTGTAGGCTCAACTTCCAAATTAATAAAAGCTTTGATATAGTGCCCCATAGCTTCAGGATTGATTCTCGTTGTAAATCCCTCCAGAACCCCTTCCTGTAACATTTTATCAATACGAGCACCAACAGCTGTTGGTGACATAAACACCTCTTCTGCTATATCCTTAAGTGACGTTCTGGCATTGTCCTGTAATATGGTTAATATCTTTTCATCCACTTCATCCAGCTTATAATATACAAGCTCTCTCTTTTCCATAATGTATCTCCTATAAAATTTGATTCCACAGTTACAGTACCTATAATATATCTTAACTTTAAACTTTTCAAGTCATAAAGAATTGTAGCTATATCCAAATGCGGGATAAAATAAAAAAGGAATCTGTTTCCAGATTCCTTTTTTCATATGCTGATAAAATGTTAGTGGTCAATTTAATATGCACTAGGGAGTTGACCAACCAACCTTATGCAAACATTTTATCAAATACAATTTTTTTCTTCAATATCCTTGGTGTTTTTTAGATTATATCCACGCCACAAAGGAGTTTTACTTAAGAAAAACAAGTTTTATCTTATTTTTCGGCACTAAACCAAGTTAAAACAAGTTCTTAAACTACACCAAATGCACCGAGAAGAAGAATAACCATAAATATAGGAGCAAGCACCTTCACCATAACAGTGTAAAGAATCTTTCTTCCCATCTTTTCACCATTTTTCTCCACCTCATCAATAACAGTCTTTGGTTTAACAACCCAACCGATAAGAATACAAGTAAGAAGTGCTACAAGTGGCATAAGGACTGCATTACTAATATAATCAAGTATATCAAGTATCTGAGCACCATCACCGTTTGGAAGTTCTATTCTAAAAAACAACTTATTATATCCAAGACATACAAATACACCACCAATTAAAGCTATAACAGTTTCAATAACAGCAGCCTTTACTCTCGATAGATGGAACTGATCCATAAGACTTGATACGACTGCCTCCATAACTGAAACTGCGCTGGTAAGTGCTGCAAAGAAAACCATAGCAAAGAATAAACATCCTATAACATTTCCAGCAGCTCCCATTGACTCAAATACCTTTGGAAGTGTAACGAACATAAGACCAGGTCCCTTATTCATACCTTCTGTTCCCATAAATGTATATACTGCAGGAATAATCATAGCACCTGCTAAAACTGCTACAAATGTATCAAAGAACTCTATTCTGTTTATTGACTTTCCAAGATTATCCTCATCTTTAACATATGAACCATAAGTAATCATAATACCCATAGCAACTGATATACTAAAGAAGAGCTGGTTCATAGCATCTATAAGCACTCTAAAGAAACCGCCTACAGTAATACCATCAAGATTAGGAATAAGATAAACCTTCATACCTTCAAAACCAGTTCTTGTAACACCAGCAGCATCAGTATGCTCAAGTGTCAATGAAAAGATTGATATACCAATAACAAGTACAAAAAGTATTGGCATAATAACCTTTGATGATGACTCAATACCTTTGTTTACTCCTCTAAATATAATAAACGCACATGCTGCAAGGAATATCACAAAGAATATAATTGGCGCAGTTTCCTGAGTGATAAAAAAATCAAAAAATGAATTATTATCTGCATCAATGTGTGCTGCATCTGTTCCATGACCTGTAAAATATACAGTGAAGTACTTAATTACCCAACCACCTATTACACAATAGTAAGGCATAATCAAAAGTGGTACCAAGCTGGCAAAAATTCCAAGGAATCCCCAGCCTTTTTTCACCTGACCATAAGCGGTAAGCGAACTCTGCTTGGTTTTTCTACCAATAGCAATCTCTGATGTAAGCAGTGCATAACCAAAAGTAAGCACTAAAACCAAATAAATAACGAGGAATAATCCTCCACCGTCCTTAGCCGCAAGGTAAGGGAATCTCCAAATATTACCAAGTCCAACTGCACTACCTGCAGCCGCAAGTACGAATCCTAATGACCCAGTAAAAGAATTTCTTTTCTTTTCCATAAATCCTCCATTTTCTTTTGCATCTCATAATTTTACTTAGCTTGACACATTTTGTGGTATTATATCATACAAGAATTTTATTGGCTACAGATTTTTCACAAACTTTGTTTCCTTTCCCATATAAGACATTTCACTTGTTATTAACAAGCAAACCTAGATTGGGTTATTTTGAGGGGTAGAAATCACGGAAGGTTTTGATTATAATGTTACTTAATTAAGCAAACTTTGATTCTTTATATGACTATGTAATAAAACCAAAATCTTAACCTTGGACGGTATATAAATAAATGATAGATAAGTATGAACATATAATATATGAATTAGTACAACAAAAGGATATATCAGACGAAGATTTAAAATTTCTTCTCACCGCTGAGTCATCTCTGAAAATCATGAATTCTTCTACCCTAGAAGAAGTAGAAAATAATCTTAGCAATATGGACCTCCTTCTTTTTAAGGAAGCCAGACAAGTTAGGGAACGTACTTATGGCAAAGATGTATATATCCGCGGTCTTGTTGAGTTCACTAACTACTGCAAGAACAATTGCTATTACTGCGGTATCAGATGTGGCAACACACTTGCCAACAGATATAGACTCACTAAGGAAGATATACTAGAATGCTGTAGGGAAGGCTATACTCTAGGTTTTCGTACCTTTGTGCTCCAAGGAGGAGAAGACCCGCACTTTACAGATGCTCTTATATGCGATATAGTTTCTAACATTAGAGAAACCTATCCAGATTGTGCAATTACATTATCTATAGGAGAAAAATCAAAAGAAAGTTATAAGTCATACTATGAGGCTGGAGCAAACAGATACCTGCTCAGACACGAGACTGCCACAGAAGAACATTATCAAAGATTACATCCCGAAAATCTTAGTCTCAAGAACAGAAAAAAATGTCTATATGATTTAAAAGATATCGGTTATCAGGTTGGCTCAGGTTTTATGGTAGGTTCACCATATCAGACTATTGATAACCTCATTGCAGACCTTAGATTTTTACAAGACTTACAACCTGATATGATTGGCATAGGACCATACCTTACTCACAAGGATACACCATTTAGCACATTTCCAAATGGTAGTCTTATGACTACACTACGAATGGTTGCTATACTTAGGCTTATGTTCCCTTACGCACTTATACCATCTACCACTGCTTTAGGAACCATTTACCTATTCGGTCGCGAAATGGGACTAAGAGCCGGAGCGAACGTAGTTATGCCAAATCTATCACCAAAAAAATTCAGAAAATTGTACGAGTTATACGACAACAAGATATGTACTGGGGAGGAAGCCGCCGAAAGTGTATCTGCCCTCAGTGAAAAAGTAATATCAGCAGGCTACAATATAGTAACTGCCCGAGGGGACGTAAAAAGATAAATCCATAACACCAAGGAGGAATATGTGATGAATATACCTGAATTACAAAAGAAAATATTAGAATTAAAAAAAGAAAAAGATATATGTATACTTGCCCACAGCTACCAGTCTAGAGATATTGTTGAGGTTGCTGATTTTGTAGGAGATTCCTTTCAGCTTAGTGTAAAGGCTACCACAGTTCCTCAAAAAACAGTAATCATGTGTGGTGTAAGATTTATGGCTGAGACAGTTAAGATTCTCTCACCCGAAAAAAAGGTTATTATTCCTTCACCTGATGCTGGATGTCCCATGGCAGAGCAAATGGATGTAGATTACATTGAAAGTGAAAAAGAAAAATATCCTGATGCAACAGTGGTGGCCTATATTAATACTACTGCAGCACTTAAAACCATTTGCGATGTATGTGTAACTTCCGCTTCAGCCGTTAAGATAGTTGAAGCCCTTCCTAATAAAGACATCCTTTTTATTCCAGACTGTAATTTAGGAAGTTATGTAGCCCAGCAGGTGCCAGACAAGAATATTATATTGCTACAGGGCGGTTGTCCAATCCACGGAACTATTACAGCCGCGGAAGCCTTGCGGGCTAAAGAGGCACACCCAAATGCTAAGCTTTTGGTTCACCCAGAATGCAAGCCAGAGGTTCAAGAGCTTGCTGATTTTATCGGTTCAACCTCAGCTATTATGAGCTATGCCGAAAATTCAGAAGAAAACGAATTTATAATAGGTACTGAGATAAGTATTGCGGAGCATCTCTCATACAGTTGCCCAGACAAGATATTTTACCCAATGACCAAGTCTCTTATCTGCGCAGATATG
Source organism: Lachnospiraceae bacterium (assembly GCA_015057515.1). Taxonomy (GTDB): domain Bacteria; phylum Bacillota; class Clostridia; order Lachnospirales; family Lachnospiraceae; genus Coprococcus_C. The sequence goes on along the minus strand of SVED01000050.1, from coordinate 11,066 downwards.
AAGCTCACTACTCTTCCTGATTTATATCGTTCTATGACTGGGGAATCTGGCATGGAGGTTATTATGGATGATGATACTATTACTAAAGCTAAAGCTTGTATTGATAAAATGATTGATTTAGGCTAAAGGAGATTCCTTATTATGACCAAAAAGGCTCTTATCGCTATGAGTGGAGGAGTGGACAGCAGTGTTGCCGCCTGTCTTATGAAGGAAGCCGGCTACGACTGTATAGGTGCTACCATGAAGCTTTTTCACAATGATGCTATAGGTATATCCGAGGACAGCGGTTGCTGTTCTGTCGATGATATGGAGGACGCCAGAAGTGTTGCTTCTTCTCTTGGTATGCCCTACTACGTCTTTAATTTTTCTGACCGTTTTAGAGAAGAGGTTATGGACAAGTTTGTGTGTGCCTACGAAAATGGCATTACACCAAATCCTTGTATTGAGTGTAATCGTCGCCTCAAATTTGAATACCTACATACTCGTGCCAAAGAACTTGGCTATGACTATGTAGTTACCGGGCACTACTCCATCATCGAATATAACCGCTCTACAGGAAGATACGAATTAAAAAAAGCCTCTGACCCAGCAAAGGATCAAAGCTATGTACTTTATTCTATGACACAGGAACAGCTTTCTCATACTATGTTTCCTCTAGGAACTCTATCCAAACCAGAGGTAAGAAAGCTAGCTGAGGTTCACGGATTTATAAACGCAGACAAAGGTGACAGTCAGGATATATGTTTTGTCCCAAGTGGCAAATATACAGATTTTATAGAAGGTTACACAGGAAAGACTTATCCTGAGGGTAACTTCGTAGATATGGACGGTAATATTCTAGGACGTCACAAGGGTATAATCAGATACACCATAGGACAACGGAAAGGCCTTGGACTTTCTCTCAAGGAACCTATGTATGTAGTAAAGGTAGAACCAGAAACTAACACTGTTGTTCTTGGTCGTGATAGTGATTTATTTACCACCACTCTTACTGCTAAAAATATTAACCTTATATCTGTTGACAACCTATATACCCCTATGCGAGTTAAAGCAAGGGTTCGCTACAAGCACGTAGAACAATGGGCCACTGCAACCCAGCTTGACGAGAACACTTTACAGGTAGTATTCGACGAGCCACAAAGAGCTATCACCAAAGGGCAGGCAGTTGTTCTTTACAATGAGGATAAGGTTGTTGGTGGTGGAACTATCGTTTAATAAATACTACACGATGGAAAATATTTTATAACTACAAAAACCGCACTTCCAATAGGTAGTGCGGTTTTATTATACTAAATCTATATTCTCATATATTCTATAACATACTCTTTCTAAGTTCTTCCCCAGAAAGTGCACTCATATAGGCTGGTGCAATATCAAATACTGTCTTACAACCAGTTGCACCCTCCTGCTTCATACGATAAGCAGCTCTTGCGTAAGCAACGATAACTGATGCAGTGAACTCTGGATTAGAATCAAGTTTTAAGCTGTACTCGATGATGTGCTTATTCTCTTCATTCCAGCCAGTGTTACCACTACGGATAACAAATCCACCGTGTGGAATACCACTGTGATCTCTTTTAAGCTCCTCTGCAGTGATAAATGTAACTGTTGTATCATAGTCTGCAAAGTAGTTTGGCATATTCTTAATCTCAGCTTCAATCTTAGCAAGGTCTGCCCCTTCCTTTGCCACAACAAAACACTCTCTTGTGTGCTTTTCTCTAGTTGTAAGGTCTGGGTTTGAACCGCTTCTTACTGCATCCAAGGCTGCATCCACAGGAACAGTGTACTGCTTAGCATCGGCAACACCCTCAATTCTTCTTATAGCATCTGAATGACCCTGGCTAACACCCTTGCCCCAGAATGTATAGTCCTTACCCTGAGGTAAAACTGCACTTGCATATAATCTGTTAAGTGAGAACATACCAGGGTCCCAACCTGCTGAAATAATAGCAATGTTACCATTAGCCTTTGCCACTTCATCAACATTGGCAAAATGCTCTGGAATTCTAGCGTGGGTGTCAAAACTATCTACTACATTAAAATATTTTGTATACTCCTTTGTCTGCTCCGGAAGGTCTGTCGCACTTCCTCCACAAAGTATAAGAACATCTATTTCATCCTTCATCTTGGATGCTTCATCTGCATGGTAAACTTTAACTCCATCTGTGAGTATGGTTACTGTTGAAGGATCTCTACGGGTAAAAACTGCCACCAGCTCCATATCCTGATTCTGCTTCAGTGCACACTCAATTCCTCTACCTAAGTTGCCGTAACCCATAATACCAACTCTAATCATGGTGTGTTGTCCTCCCTATAAACTTTAATATACGAAAACTCAGCACATATTTTTCGCAATTTTTACTATAACACCATAATCTATGATTGTCAAAATAGATATAAATTTTTTTTTACTTTTTTCTACTTTGAATATTACACAAAAAGAGTCCTTACTACACCTTATAGTAAGAACTCTCTTATCACTAACTTCAAAATATTAAATAGTATGTATCGTTAAAAACTCACATCTGGCTGTATTCCTAGCACAAATCATCCACAAGAGTCTGGAGCTTATCCTTAATAGATGAACTTATCTCTGTAACACTCGCTGACGATGCTGCAATCTCCTCTGTAGATGCTGCCAGGTTCTGTGTTCTGTTACATACCTTATCAACAACTCCAAGAAGTTCCTGAGCTTCCTTCATAATCTCTCGAATAGCCTTCTCAATCTTGTTCTGACCATCATTACTGTTACCAGCAGTTTCCTTGGAGCTAATAGCAAGTTCATTAATCTCACTTGCAACTACAGAAAATCCTCTACCTGCCTCACCTGCTCGAGCAGCCTCAATAGAAGCATTTAGAGCAAGAAGATTAGTCTTTGTAGCAATATTAACAACCTGATCGTTGTTGTCCTTAAGCTCTGCAAGAAGCTCGCTTATCTCATCAAGTGAATCCTCCAGCTTACGACAGAAATCAGTTACATTGAGAACATCCTGTGAAATACCAGTACTCTCATCAGCGTTAGCATTATTTCCTGCCTCCATCTGCTCAACTGAACAATTGAGTCCATCGAACTCTGCATTGATCATTTCAACCATCTCAGCAATCTCTATCTTCTGAGTATTTATCTCATCCGCAAGAGCCTTGATCTCCATTTTTTCATATTCAACCATATCCTTGATATAATGAATACAGTTTTCTTTTACATTGTATCCGTTGTGGATGGCTGTGGCCATCTCAGTACAGTTTTCGTATCCACAGCAAGAACAATCAATATGTCTTTTAGCTTCTGTATCCTTCTTCATCTCAGTGAAGATTGCATCCAATTCAGCTCTGCTAGGAATCTCTGTCTTGCAGTTAGCTGACTTATCTGTATATCTTCTGAGGAAATCATTTAAGTTAAGCTTCTCAAACTGCTTATTAAGGAGTTTAAGTCTCTCCTCTGGTGTGTGTTTCTTTGACCACGGAGATTTTTTAATATCCTTTTTGCACTCTTCACGAATCTTAAGAAGCTCATACAACGCATCTTCAGTCTCGTTTTTCTCTGGCTCAGTAGCTGTTCCATAGAGACATCCCTGTGAACAGTTAAGCGCATCTATAAAAAGATATGGAGTTGCACCATTGGCAATTCTAGTCTTGTTTTTCTCAAGGTATTCGTACATATGCTTTTCGCCTTCCATCTGACGAACAAACACACTCTCGCCTAAAAACCAGAATACGTTTTCCTTAAGTCCACCTGGCATTGGGTACTCAGAACCAAGTCCATACTCAATCTCATCTGTGCAAGGTGCACCAAAAAGGTTATTTCTACGCATATATTTCATAAGATGGTCAAATGTAACATTGTAAGAAATGTATCCACCACAATTTGGATCATCTATCTCCATCTTCTTTGCAATACATGGGCTGATAAAAGCAAGTTTATCAGTAACACCCATATATTTTTTCGCGTATACAGCACCACACATCATAGGACTGTGAACAGGAAAAAGCTTTGGTATAAGCTCTGGTATGTATCTCTCAATATATCCCACAACTGCAGGACATGGCTGTGATATACCACCAAGGAAATTGTTCTGCTGAACATAGTTAATGTATCCCCAAGTTGTAATATCAGCTGCAAAAGAAATACTAATCATACGATTAACTCCGGCTCTCTTAAGGCCACCCAAAGCCTGCTCATACTCAGCAGGATAATTAGCCTTAAAGGCTGGAGCAATAAGGATAGATATCCTCTCTCCTCTGGCAAGATCTTGGAAAAATCTCTCTGTGTCATCATTAAACTCTCTCGCGTTGTGCTTACATACATCAAAGCAGGCACCACAAGCTATACACTTATCCCCATCAACCTGTATTCTGCTTGTGCCATCTTCTTCTACATGGATATTCGCCCCAAGACAACTACAGGTACTAATACACTTGTTGCAGCCCACACAATTGTCGTTTGTAAAAACTAGTGACATATCATCCCCCCTTTATTAGTATTAAATATTCCACCGTACGACAAAAGCCGAATGTAATATCCCATTCGGCTTTCTTTACTTTGTATAATTATACCACTATTAATGTATTTTTTCAAATACTATTGTTACATTTTTACATTTAACTTTTTGCTTTGATATCTCCTACATTTTTAGCCCAAGACTCCAAGATGCTCCAGTAGTATTTTTGTTCCAATAAGAATGAGAACTACTCCTCCAGCACATTCCGCTTTTGATTTATACTTTGCTCCGAATACACTTCCAATCTTTATTCCAACAGCTGATAAAGCAAAGGTAACAACACCTATCACTAATATGGACCATACTATGGAAATCTTCATAAACGCCAGGGAAACTCCAACAGCAAGAGCGTCAATGCTTGTAGCTATCGCAAGGAGCAGCATACATTTCACATCCATACAAGAGTCAATCTCATCATCTTTATTGAAGGACTCCTTAATCATTGATATTCCAATTATAGACAGTAGAATAAATGCCACCCAGTGATCAAAAGCAATTATCTTATCTGCAAACAGGCTTCCCAAAAAATATCCTATAGCCGGCATAAGTGCCTGAAATCCACCAAACCAAATTCCCGCTATAGCCATATGCTTTACCCTAATATTCCCCAAGGATAAACCTTTACATACCGAAACAGCAAAAGCATCCATGGCAAGTCCAACCGCAATCATAAAAAGCTCGAAGACACTCATAGCTTTCCTCCTAAAACAAATTTATAACCGTTTTAAATTGCACTCTCACAATCAAAAAGACCCAAGATTAGCCTTGTAACTAATCTTGAGTCTCATCATTTAAAGTAATACCGGGCGTTCATCACGCCAGCCTGTCGATAATACTATACACAAATGTGTACCGATTACTCCCTCTTGACATAGGGAAATTATAGCATATTGAGAATTTTTGTCAACTAGTAAGGGCTCTCCATAGTCTCCGCCTTAGCAACTGCCTCTTCAAGAGTCATACCATGAAAATCAGATGCCGCAAACCATCTTCCTGATCTCTTATCATCCACAAAAGCTCCCACAACCACACCAGGAATCGCACTTTCCGGCGCATTAGGTGCATTTACACCACCAAGGTCTGTTCTACACCAGCCTGGATCAGCAAGGTTTATAACCACATCTGTACCCTGGTATTTTGAGCCAAGGTCTCTTGTTACCTTATCAAGCGCCGCCTTACTAGCTGAGTATCCAGCCTGCTGTGGGTCAAGATTAATTCCACTGGAAGTGTTTACAATACGTCCAAAGCCTCTTTCAGCCATCTTAGGAAGGTAGTGATAGCAAATCATCATAGGTGCCATAGTATTGATTCTAAAGCTCATATCATAATCTGACATAGGAGTCTTAAGATACTCATCTCTGTAAGCCACCTGCACTCCAGCGTTATTTAATACAATGTCAATCTGGGTTCCCTTATCATCAATATCCTTAAGCATACGTTCTACATCGGAAAGGTCTGAAAGCTCTGCTGATATAACGTAAGCCTCCACACCCATAGCCTTAACCTCTTCCAGCACCTTGTCACAATGCTTTGCATCACGGCTATGAAGAACTAAGTTAGCGCCCTGACTTGCCATGCATATAGCTGCATGGTACCCAATACCTCTGCTGGCACCTGTTATAAGTGCCCACTTTCCTTTTACGTTTGTCATATTAACCTCCTTACACTCTCAAATCAATTTAATGTTAGTTAAAACGCAAATGCGTACTATAATCAATCCTACTTATATGTCAATTTTACATACACTTCAATGTCATTATACACTACTAAAGCAGCTTTTTCCACATATCCTTTACCTGGTCATGGCATTCTTCATAATGAAGCTTAGCCACCAAATCAGCAAGCTCCTCATCAATATCCGGCAATCTCTTTCCCAGCTCATCTACCCATCCAACAAGGGCTCTGGCAGCCATACTTCTCCATCGTATGATAGGTGACTGCATACATATTTTAATCATATTTCTACCCTTAAGCGGAAACTTTTCCAAATATTGAACCACCAAGTCAAGGGGTAACATGTTTCCTTCCATAGGACCTATTTGCATAGAATTTCCCATCTCATTTGGATAGTCCTCTTCCTTGATTCGCTCATCACATAAAGCGAAAAACTCTGTTAGCTTGGTACCCTTTTTCAAAATATACCCTGACATATTAAAGTATTTCTTAATATCATTTTCAATGAGCACAAGTAAATCCTCAGATAAATCTATATTAAATCTATCAGAAAGCCTTAAGCATATAAAGGTATGTGAGGACATATTGGCCTTAATAAAGCTCTCCATATCTATAGATTCTGTGAGCTTAGCAATTTCACCAGACACCTCATCTGCACCAGGCAAAGACTTATTTATAAAATATCCTTCTATTCCATAAATAAAATCTACCAAAGTAATATTAAGCTCTCTATTGCGAAGCTCTCTTAAATATGCCAAAGCAATCTCCTGCGGCTCATCCGTAGCAAAAAGTCCAGGGCAGGGGCCCTCATCTATAAGTCCCATCATAATATCTGTTGCACCTGCAAACTCCTCATCGCTAAGTCCACCCTGCCAAAGTCTCTGCTTCAACTCACATTTAGTGGCACAAACCAAGGCTAGATAGTTGTACATTATGTCATTTTTACAGCCGTGACATAGAATCCATTTCTTGATTTCAGGTGTGGATGGTTTCAATGACTCCACAACATTTATCTTACCCCAGCCGTGTAACTTATCTGCAAAGAAAAGCAAAAGCTTCTGTCGTTCTTCCTCTGTGAAGTAATATAGATTATCCAAAACGTATCCTGTAAAGTCCTCGCAACATCCAAGGTTTTTAAATAAATCCAAAAACTGGTCCTTATGATTTACATTTCTTGTCACATCAAAAAGTCTCAAAAGAGTAAGACCTAATTTAACAGACTCCACTTTCCTTCCATTAGCTGCAAAATTGTAAGCTAAAGCATATATCTTTCCTGGTGGATAAGCTGATTGGTTGGACATAACCGCCTTAAGCACAGCCTGTCCCTCAGAAGCAACAAAATCATCTGCCACATTTGTTTCAAAATTATCAAGTGCTTCATCTTGATTCATATGCAAATATGTCACAAGGGTTGCAGGAAATTCGGACTTTCCCCCTTGTCCTGATGTGTGATGGGATAAAATGCCTTCAATAGCACCCGGTGCAAAAGAAAGACGATTACTTTTTTTCTTCTTTTCCTCTGGAACAAAGTCTCTTGGAAGTTCTCCCTTATCTTCAATTATGTTTTTAATTCTAGCGTAAATTGATTGTAAATTTGACATGCATTTTCTCCTATAAAAATATTCCTAAGATTTGAATAATATATAAATTAAATGTCTCATACCATCTCTAAAGGTATGTAAATGTGACTTCCCAGCTCGTCCATCCCTTCTTAGGTTGATTGGCACCTGACATATCCTGGCATTGCTTTTTGCAAATTGCCCTATAATCTCTGTTGCAAATTCCATACCCTGACATCTTAGGTTGAGTTCTAAAGCTTTTTCCCTATTAAAGCCACGGAGGCCACAATGAAAATCCCTAATCTTTGTTTTGTATTTGCATCTTCCTAACCAGGACAAAAATGGCACTCCCAATCTATGAATAAATGGCATGGCTCCTTTTTCTATATTTCCCGAAAATCTATCTCCCACAACCAGGTCGTTCCCTTCTCTTAGCTTGTCTAAAAACTCCTTTATGTGGTAGAAATCATAGCTTTTATCGCAGTCACCCATAATAATATACGTACCTTTTGCTGCCTGTATCCCTGCAATCAATGCCATCCCATATCCCTGTCGTGTCTCAGTGACAACTCTGGCACCAGCATCCTTAGCAATATCAACAGAACCATCGCTGCTACCGTTATCTGCAATTAGGATTTCTCCAACAACCTCATATTCTTCCATAAAGGTCTTGGCTTCATTAATACAGAACTTAAGGGTCTTAGCCTCATTTAAACACGGCATAAGAATGGTTAGCTCCACAGGCGTATTAAGTTGTGAGTTGTAACCTATATCTTTCATATGCCTCATCCGTTCAAAAATTTACTTTATTATTATATAACATAATCACACTATTTTGCACTATATTATTTGTGTATCTTATATCCATTTTTTATATTTAAAAAAAGTGCCACAAACCCATAACGTATCTGAATTTGTAGCACTTTCGTATATCATACTAGTTATATATAATTGTTGGTTCCAGCCCTATTGTATTTGTGTGATAACAAGGTGGGCTGATACAGGTCTAGTCCCTCCCGCAAGAGGGGTAATAGTAAGTGCAGCTGCATTTCCCGCCGGATTTCTCACTGTTAAAACTGAATCAACTGATGTGGTTGTCACCACCGCCATACCAACAATCTGTGAGGTACCTGTTGCGCGACCAGCCACTGTATATTCTAAATCTGCACCATTTAATGTAAGGATTAACTGTCCTGCCTGATCCACACTCACCTGAAACAATATTTGATATGTTCCAATAGGTCCTAAATTAAATGAATCCGGACCTGTTCTTCCTCTTAAGCCAGTTGAAGTGGAACTACATCGCTCATTACAAAAACACTTATCTCTAGAATTCAAACAACGTGCGTTATTAAAAAATTCTTGTCGATTCACGACTATCTCCTTTTCTTACGTACATTTATATATATTATGTTTGCTTTATTTTAAATGCCACTTAACCAATATCAATAATAAATTTTACATATTCCCTTAAAACTCTGTCACATCTGCCTTACACATCATCTTACCCTTGCTTAAAACAAGCGGTATCACCACCAACAAGTCACAAAGCAAAAATCCCTTTATACCAAGGTCTGAAAAGTAAAGCAAGTATCTTCCTGTTGGTATGTATAGAAGCTCATTGATAAGATAGGTAAACAAACAGCTTATAGCGATTCCTACGGCACATGCCATTACATTCATAACTATAATCTCTGCTGCCACCTTAGCCTTTATCTCTCTCTTGCTTCTTCCTAAGGCTCTATACACGCCAAACTCATAGATACGCTTCATATACTGACCTGTTACAACTGAGTTAACGGTTACTGCAAGCACCACAGCTATAAGGATAACCACCGCATAGAATATTACAAAATATGCTCTAAACTGCTCGTCTATGCCCTCCTTAAAATGTCTCTTAATTTCTACCTGTCTGTCACCTAACAAATTAGTCAGGTAATCCCGAAGCTCCTGCCCTTCCATAGTATCACTATAAATATATGCTCTAGCATGATTCGACTCATCATCCTCATATATGTAAAAGCTAGCAAATCCAGCATCTGGAATAATAGCATCTACTGTCCACTCTGCACTCAAATCCTCATCAAACTCAGGCCCTATTACATCTCCAAGCTTTATGCCCTTATCCTTTGCAAACTCTTCACTTATAACCACACTACGATTCTTACAGTTAGAGAAATCTCCTTTTATGCCAACATGTGTAAGCACAGCCTCCATATCTTCTACAGAATTAAAGGTATATGAATCGCCACCTATAGGAAGATTTAACACTGAGTTATGAAGCATAGAAGAAAACCCATAACCGGTTCTAGTTACACATTTTAAATTCTCATCCGCTTTTACATCCTCTAAGAAAGACTGAAAATCCTCTCCTGTTTCGTCTATAGATAGATACTCTGCGGAAACCACCTTATCATTAAACTCAATCTCCGGCTCAAAGGTCCAGTACAGAGAGTAAATATAATTTCCCGCAATTAACATTCCCACTGTAAGAAACATCATAAACATAGCTATAAAGGCACGACCCTTATTTTCTCGTATATAATAAAATGACGAAAATGGTTTTATTTCCTTCATATTATTCCTCTCCTTCTTCCTTTTGGGTTGCTGTAGTCACCTGACTAAGCTTTCCATCCCACATCTCCACAGTCATATCCACATCACTAAGTATTGACCTATCGTGAGTTACAACTATTACTAATCTATCCTTGGAATATTTCTTAAGTATCTTCATAACATTAAATGCATTCTCATGGTCAAGGGATGCTGTTGGCTCATCGGCAAATATAACCTTAGGGTCGTTAATCATTGCCCTTGCTATAGCCACTCTCTGACACTGTCCACCGGAAAGCTTGGCTGGCTTCTTCTTAAACTCTCGCTCCCTTAAACCTAAGGTCTTAAGATACTCCGCCGCCTTCTCCTTAATATCCTTAACATTACCTGTACCCGCCACAGTTACATTGTCCATGGCATTCATATATGGAACTAAGTAGTGCTTCTGGAATATAAAGCCGAACTCATTTCTTCTTAGATTTTCTCTATCCTTATTAGAAAGAGTAGTGAGTTCTCTGTCGTTGTAAATTATGCTACCCTCGGTAGGGCTTTTAAGGGTGGACATACAGTACATAAGGGTACTCTTTCCGCTACCACTTGGTCCTATAACACCTACCAAGCCTGTGTCCGGAAGCTTAAGGTTAAAGCCATCTAAGGCATACATCTTCTCCTCTGTGTCCATATCATATATCATGCTAATATCATTTATCTCAAACATAATCTTCCTCCTACTCCTCTATCATATCTATGGTTTTAATCTTATAAAGTGTTGCCAGAATCG
>SVED01000115.1 GCA_015057515.1 Lachnospiraceae bacterium | reverse complement strand
AACCTTGATATTTGGTACAAGCTAGCTGGTTGACTAATTATACCCACAAGACCTTAAGGGACAGGCGAGTTCCTGAAGCGGCACGTAATCAAAAATCGAAAGTGTGAGCCGTAGGATTCCTTATAACCCGTAAAGTTGCAAGGAAATACTACAGTATATGGATGGCATACAGGATGTACATACCTATAAAATAAACTATGGGTAGATGGAGCGAAGGTCTTTGGGGATAAGAGATGGAGATTTTAGTTGAGGAGATTTGAGGATATGGCAGGAGTTTTGTATTTGGTGGCGACACCTATTGGTAACTTAGAGGATATGACATATAGGGCGGTTAGGATACTTAATGAGGTGGACCTTATTGCAGCGGAAGATACTAGAAATAGCATAAAGCTGCTCAATCATTTTGAAGTAAAAACTCCTATGACAAGTTATCATGAGCATAACAAATATGAGAAGGCTGAAGAGCTTGTTGCTAAGCTTGAATCAGGTACAAATATAGCAGTCATAACTGATGCAGGAACGCCTGGAATATCAGATCCGGGGGAAGAACTTGTGCGATTGGCATATGAGTCAGGTATAACTGTGGTACCGGTACCAGGAGCATGTGCTGCGGTAAATGCATTAATAGCTTCCGGGTTACCAACAAGAAGATTTTCCTTTGAGGCATTCTTGCCGGTAGATAAAAAGGAAAGACGATATGTATTGGATGAACTAAAAAAAGACACTAGAACATTGGTAATATATGAGGCACCCCATAGATTGGTAAAGACTTTAGGGGAATTGCTAGAAACCTTGGGTGATAGAGGGGTTACAGTCTGCAGAGAGCTTACAAAAAAGCATGAGACATTTTTCAAAACTAACCTTAGTGTAGCTAAGGAGTACTATGAGGCAAATGAGCCAAAGGGTGAATGTATCATAGTGGTGCAGGGTGAAAGTAGAGAAAATCTCGAAGAAGAGACTCGCCGAAAATGGGATACAATGACTATACCTGAGCATATAAAAATGTATATGAATCAGGGTATGGACAAAAAAGAAGCCACCAAGCAGGTGGCTAAAGATCGTGGAGTACCAAAACGTGATATATATGAATATTCAACTGAAATATAAATTTATATATCAAAGTTAAAATATGATTTGAGATTTGGATCTTTCATAATCCATAACTTGATGGAGTCAATATTTTTAGTGACAGATTCCATAGCAGAAAAAATAGTCTGCAAATCTCTAATCTCGTCTTGATTAATAATACCATCTTGCGTTATGTCAACTAATATTTTGGAAATTTCATCCATACTCTGAGTGGAGCTTAGGAAACGAAGTACTAAGCGCTCGATGGACTCGGGAGCGGATTTGTTGATTTGGTCAGCTAATTTTCTTGCACCAATAGGGCACACATTATTACAATAGTCAGCGCAGAGGTGAGGAGCGTTATATGCAGTAGACATAATATCAACCTCTTCTGCATACGGTTCGATTTGTCCTAATTCGATACGGGCAAGTCTGCTTCTTTCAATGCCAAGCTTGAGAGCGGCTTTTTCACGACTTGTGTACGCCGGATTCACCTTTGATGCCTCCATACGTGATATGTAGTATATGTTTTCTGTTGCTTTAGATGCTTTTCTTCCCATGTGCAAAAACCCCCGAAATAAAAAATGACTGGATTTACTATAATTATTCATATTCTAACATAAGCCTTTAAATATATAAAGTAAAAAAATGTAATAAAAAGATTTTTTACATCGAAAATTCACATATAAAGCAATAAGGAGAGTAATTATGATATTTGCACATACAGGCGACCTGCATATAGGAAAAAGATTATATGAAGTAAGTCTTATAGAAGAACAAAAAAATATATTAGAGCAGATAAGATGCATTCTCAAAAACGAGAAGGTGGATGCCCTCATTATTGCGGGTGACATATATGATAAGCCTACACCATCAGTGGAATCAGTAAAAGTTTTCGATGATTTTGTCAGTGCCCTTAAGGATGATGGTATTAAGCTTTATGCCATTAGTGGAAATCACGATGCTATGGAAAGAATATCCTTTGGTAGCAGGATAATGGCAAAAGAGGGTATATATTTTCATGAAAATTTCCAGGGAAAAGCTCAGAAAATCACTTCTTTAGACGAGTATGGCGAGATAAATATATATATGGTGCCATATGTGAAGCCAGTTTATGTGGGAGAGAGCAATTATGAAGTGGCTTTTAAAAAAGTACTGGAATGTTCAGATATTGATTACAATCAAAGGAATGTATTAGTAGCCCATCAGTTTGTTGTTGGAGCAAAAGCAGGTAGTGAGGAAACTAAGGATGAGCTTATAAAAAAGGGCCTATTTCCTCTCACATCAGATTCAGAAACAATAAATGTAGGTGGATTGGACAATATATCCTATGAGTTAATGAAAGAGTTTGATTATGTAGCATTGGGACATTTACATAGGAGACAGTATATAGGAAAATCTCATATCAGGTATGCTGGTTCGCCTTACAAATATTCCTTTTCAGAGAGACATGATGTAAAGTCAATAGAGTTAGTGGAGGTTAAGGAAAAGGGAATCGTTGATATAAGAACCATTGACCTTGTTATGCCAAGGGACTTAAGAGAGATAAAGGGAACCTTGGAGCAGCTTGTTTCTGAGGAAATTGTAAATCATCCAGATGTGGACAGAGATGCTTATGTTCGCGCCATAATAACTGACGAGGAAAGAGTAACAGATGGTGCTGCAAAGTTAAAGAGATGGTATCCGAATTTACTTACCATTGCCTATGAAAGAGATATGAATCAGGGAGAGATGGGAGAGATTGCCTCCATAAAAGGAAAAACTCCTATAGAACTTTTTGGAGAGTTTTATGAAATGATTAATAAAACTCCTATGAGCCAGAAAGAGGAATGTATAATAAGAGACATATTGGGAGGTGACGAGGATGAGGCCTAGACGACTGACTATGGAAGCCTTTGGCCCCTTTGCCCAAAAAGAATCTGTAGATTTTGATAAGTTAAAAAATGGGCTTTTCCTAATCACTGGTGAAACCGGAGCAGGT
>SVED01000049.1 GCA_015057515.1 Lachnospiraceae bacterium | reverse complement strand
TATATTGATTCTTTTGAAGTTAGAGAGTAAAGATTGACAGGCGAGCCTTGACTGAGGAAGTGCGTAAAAGATATAATGACAACACACAAGTCGTTGTCAAAGGAGGATATTTTATAGCACATTGGTTGAGGCTCGTTACTATTTAGAAACGAGGTGATACTATGGCAAGTGCCAGAAAGGACAAAAAAGGAAGAGCTCTTTATAAGGGCGAAAATGAACATGCAGCAGGCGGATATTATTATCAGTATATGCATCACGGAAAGAGACGGACAGTTTATGCACCATCGCTACCGGAACTTCGAGAGAAAGAAGATCAGATTAAGAAAGCGATGATGGATGGATTGGATAGTCATCTTGCAAAAACCAAGACATTAAATGATATGTTTGATGAGTATATGCGGCTGAAGACGGATATAAGAGAGACGACACGTTCCAATTATATTTACATGTATAATCATTTCGTCCGTGACAGTTTTGGAAAACGAAAAGTAGGTTCTATCAAGTATACGGATGTAAAGGAATTCTATCTATCCATCCTGCAAAACGATATGATGAAAGCGTCCACTTTGGAAAGCATACATACGGTAGTCAGACCATCCATGCAGTTGGCGGTTCGTAATGATATCATTATGAAAAATCCATGCAATGATGTTATGGCGGAGATTAAACGTAGTGCTTTCTGGGAAAAGGATAAGAGACATGCTTTGACAGAGGAAGAACAGGATGCTTTTTTACAGTATCTTGCAGAGCATGAGGAAATGAGACGTTGGTATATTGTTTTTACAGTACTGATAGGAACCGGAATGCGTCTGGGAGAGTTTAGTGGATTACGATGGGATGATGTAGACTTTGAAGAAAACTACATTGATGTAAACCATCAGGCTGTCTATTACTCCCACGGAGACAGAAAATGCAGATGGGGAATCAGTGTTCCCAAGACAGAGAACGGAGTGCGGATCATACCGATGTTGGAACCTGTCAGAGAGGCATTGCTTGAAGAATATGAGTGGCAGAAGGAACATGGTTTTAGCAAATATAAGTTGGATGGATATTCTGGATTTGTATTTACCAACCGATTTGACAATCTCTATAACCAAGGTTGCTTGAATAAACAGATTGAACGAATTCGTCAGGCATATAACCAAGAGGAAGAGATAAAAGCCAAGCGAGAGAAACGCCGTCCGTTATTGTTACCACACTTTACCAATCACCAGTTACGACATACGTTTTGTTCAAGATTGTGTGAGCAGGATGTAAATGTAAAATTGATACAGGAAGTGATGGGACACGCAGACGTATCCACAACATTTGATATTTACGCAGAGTTTTCCGCAAAGAAGAAAAAAGAAGCATTTAAGCTCTTGGATAATGGTAGCATTATCAAGACGCAGAAGAAAGCAAAGCAAGATGATAACAATTAGCATCGTGTCAGAGGCGACAGACTTGTGAACTTCATACTATTATGCAGAAATTATGCAAAAGGCATATACTATATGGAATTATGTGTAATCTTTACAAAGAGATAAGATGCGAGGATTAAAGCATTTATAGCGATATGTAATTCTTTGTAAAGTGCCGGAAAGTCATCCCGACAATGAAGTCATTAGACAAATAAAGCTAGTAAAATCAAGGGTTGTGAGGATTGAAAGTTAAAATTTACGACCAATTTACGACTAATTTATACATTTAAATAGAACAAGCTTAAAATAGGACTTCATCTAGTATGAGTCCTATTTTTAATACAAAAGAGAGACTGATTTGAAGTTAATGTTGTTTTTTTGTTAATACGGTAAATTTTGGGCATATACAAAATTATTGACTTATATTGCCCTGTAGAAGCACGGATAATATAGTGGATAAGATGAATTTTGGGCATATAGAATAATAAACTGGTGTTACTGCCCTGAAAAAGCAATAATAACCTGGTATAAGTCTGGATTATTGGGCATATAGGGGGGATTTTGATTATACTGCCCGAAAGTAGCTAAAGTGATACTGTGGATAGGGTGATTTATGGGCATATATGAAAAATGTGAGCCTTGTTGCCCACATTTGTGTACACAGTTGATATAATCTAATTGGAATCAGTGGGTATAGTATGCATGACACATACTGACACATAGCAATACTTTCCTATCGCCATTTTGTACTGAAAAAGAGCAACCCGATATGATACGGTTGCTCTTTTTTGAATTAACAAATATTTATATGTGACTCAGGGTATCTTTAAAGCAAAGAACCCAATTTTAGGAATAACCATAGCAATCACAATAATTTGCGAAACCATAGCTATTATATTACTCTGCTGCTTTTTCCTTCTCAAGGAATTTGTATACAACTGCTGCAAGTAAAGCACCAACAAGTGGTCCAACTATGAATACCCATACACACTCCATAGGCGCTGTGTTGCCATCAATAGCTGCGACGATAGCTGGTCCTATACTTCTAGCTGGGTTAACTGATGTTCCTGTTAAGCCGATGCCGAAGATGTGAACAAGTGTAAGCGTAAGACCGATGATGAGACCACCAAATGAACCGTGATTTGCTTTGCTGCTGGTTACACCTAAAATAGTCATAACAAAGATAAATGTAAGGACTACTTCGACTAAAAGACCTGCTGCAATGCTGTCATTAACACCTGCAAGACCATTTGAACCAAAACCACCAGTCATATCTGTTACGTCGCCAAGATTAAAGATTGCAGCAAGAAGACCAGCACCTGCAAATGCGCCTAAACACTGTGCTACTATGTAACCAAAGAAATCTTTTACGCTTATACCACCATTGATTAATACTCCAAGTGAAACAGCTGGGTTGATGTGGCAACCGGAAATGTTACCTACGCAGTAAGCCATGCCGACGATAACAAGACCAAACGCAAGGGCAGTTAGGATGTAACCACCTCCCATAATAGCATCACAGCCCACCAACATAGCAGTACCACAACCTAAGGTTACTAAAACAGCAGTGCCAATAAATTCAGCGATTAGTTTTTTCATAGATATTACCTCCTTGTATTTTATAAAAACTCGCTATAATTATATCGACATTTTTTGCTGAAAAGATAAGTGTATCTCTTTTGCCCTGCGTTACTTTTTTATTGCTATCATTCTGGTTTTATGTTAATATAGAGTAGTATGATTATGATTTTTGAAAAGAGGTAAAAGTATGGTTGATGAGAGCAAAGTCAGGCTTATGACTAAGCTTGAAATATACGAGAAACATGAAAAATCCAGAAACCTTATATTGAGCAGATATTATAAGAGTGATTATGTCAGATTGAATGTCCTTAAAACGTGGATTGCATCTACTGTTGTTTATTGGACTATTATTGCAATTTATGTCATGATGACCTTTGATGATATATTGGCTGAGATTAATGATATGGATTATTTTGGAGTTATGTATAAGCTCCTGGGTGGCTATGTAATATACTGTGTTATTTATTTCGTGTTTGCACAGCTTCTATATAGTTATAGATACTCAAAGGCAAAGCCTGGACTTATCAAGTACAACTCCAACCTTAAAGATTTAATTGAACTTCAGGGTGGTCCTATCCACAGAACCCGTATGGTGACTAATTCAGATGTAAAGCAGGCTAGAGAAGGTCAAAGACCAAATGAAAAGTCTGTTCCACCTAAGAATCGTGTTAATCGTTCACAGATTGTACAACAGCGTCAGGCGCAACAGGATAAGGTTAGGGAGCAACAGATTATTGAGAATGCAAAACGACTTAACGAGAGAGCGGCTATGCGTAACGAAGAAAAAACCAGACAAGAGCAGGAGATTCTTGCTGAGAGACAACGTATACAGCAAAGACGTATGCAACTTGAGCGTGAGCAGATGGAACGTATCAGACAGACTAATATGCAACAGATGAATAGAGTTAATCATACATATCAGGGTATGAGCAATCCAAATGGACAGGAAAGGAGAGACAACTAATGTCAGAGATGTTGGCAATAAGGGATAAAATCAGAGATATACTAAGAAAATATGACGAGATTACAACCCCTATTATACGTTTTGTTGGTGCATTGATTATGTACATATCTATCAATTCACTTTTTGGTTATTCAGCTTTATTTGGAAGAGGTATTGTTATTTTCCTTCTTTCAGTTATAAGTGCATTGGTTTCAAGTGCAGTTGTAGTACTTATAGGAGGAGTTGTTATTTTAGTTAACGCCATTAGTGTTTCTTTGGAGGTGGCACTTCTTTTTATAGTACTTTTTATAGCGATATACTGTATGTACATGCGAATGTTTCCTGATTGTAGTTGGATTCTTGCCTTTGTACCGATTATGTATATGCTTAATTTGCAATACGCGGCTCCTCTTGTAGTTGCCATTTTTGCAGGTTATTCAGGCATGGTACCAACAGTATTTGGAGTTGTTTTATATCATTTTGCAACATGTACAGAGGAAGTTAATTCCCTTCTTCTTTCAGCTACAGATGAGGAAAAGTTCCAGCCACTCAATTATATGGTTGAGACTGTTTTCAAGAATGAATCAATGATTCTCACTGCTTTAGTATTTGCTATTGTTATAGCAGTAACATATTTTGTGTTCCGTCTTCCGATTGTATATGCACAGTATGCAGCAGTAGGTGTTGGCGGTATCTGTAATATTCTCTTCTTTATGATTTGTAGTGTGGGCCTTGATGTTGAAAATGTAGGTATGGGTTCTTTGCTTTTGGGCACTATTATTGGTGTACTTATTGCATACATTGCTCAGGTTTGCAAGGGCCTTGTGGATTATTCACGCAAGGAAAGTGTTCAGTTTGAGGATGATGAGTATTATTACTATGTAAAGGCTATTCCAAAGTTTAACGTTCCTGCAAAGAACAAGAATGTTAAGAAAATGACAGGTGAGCCGGAGGAAAAGGCTCAGGTGTTGCAGGCAGACGCTATTCAGGAAAAGATTAATTCTAGAACAGCAAATAGAAATGGTCAGGGTAACCCAGCCAATGTACAGGCAGGTCCTAACCGTAACCAAGTAAACAGACAAAACAGAAATATCTAATTAATGGGGTGTTAGTTTGGAAAAAGTTTTAACAGCATTAAGAACATATTTTGACTGGTTCTACATACCTGAGATAACAGTCATCGATGTAGTTGAGATAGTGATACTTTCATATCTCATCTATAATGTTATGCTCTGGTTTCAAAAAACAAGGGCTTGGACTTTGTTCAAAGGCATTGCAGTTATTGCTGTCTTTATGATTGTGTGTTTGATTTTCAAGCTTAACACTATGCTATGGATTATTCGAAATATGATCAGCGTGGGTATTATCGCTGTGTTTGTTTTGTTCCAGCCAGAGCTTAGACGTGCTCTTGAAGAACTGGGAAGACGCAATATTTTGTCAGACGTACTTGTTAGAGAAGACAAAAATGGCAAGGGTGAGAGACTTAACGACAATACTATTCAGGAACTTGTTGCAGCTACAACAGATCTTGGCAAGAATAAAACAGGTGCCCTTATTGTAGTAGAGCAGGATGTTGCTCTTGGTGAGTATGAAAGCACAGGTATCAGCATAGATGCCACTATATCAAAGCAACTTCTTGTAAATATATTCGAGCATAACACACCTCTTCATGATGGTGCTGTTATCATAAGAAACAATCGTATACTATCAGCTACTTGCTATCTGCCTCTCACTGGTAGAACAGACTTAAATAAAGAACTGGGAACCAGACATAGGGCAGCTCTTGGTATAAGTGAAGTTTCAGATAGTATGACTATTGTTGTTTCGGAGGAAACAGGAACTATTTCTATTGCCCATACGGGTAACCTATACAGAAATTTAGATCCTGAGATGCTTCGTAAGCATCTTACATCCCTTCAGGTAAAAGCGATTGAACCTAGAAGATTCAAACGCAGAAAGGGAGGTAAGAAACATGAAAAAAAGACTGCTGAGTAACATAGGATATAAGATTGCTTCAGTGATACTGGCTGTTATTTTATGGCTTGTAGTTATGAACATATCTGATTATTCTATTACTAAAACAATTGAAGATATTCCGGTTAGCCAGTTAAATGGTGAAGCGCTGGAAGAATTGGATAAAATATATGACGTGGCAGAAGGAGATACCGTGGATATCATTGTCAAGGGTAGAAGGTCAATTGTCAGTGAACTGACCGCCGAAAGCTTCTATGCAACGGCAGATTTATCTACTATGTCTATTACTAACTCGGTACAGATTTTTGTTACTCCGAGAAATGCGTCTTTAAAAGATGATATATCTATAACCTGTATCAATAACACTATGAAATTAACCTTGGAAGAGAAGATTACCAAGCAATTTCCGGTAAAAATAAAGACTACTGGTGAGGCCTACAAGGGATATGCGGTGGGAGAGTGTACTGCAAATCCTAACATTGTTACTATTGAAGGCCCGAAAAGTGCAGTTGAGAAAATAACAGAGGTCTCTGTAAATGTATCTGTACTCAATGCCAGATCCAATTTTGATACTACCTCAGTAATTACCTTGTATGATGCTTATGGAGAGGTTATAACAAATGATAAGCTACTTGTAAGTCACGATGAGGTGTCCGTTTCTGTTAATATATATCCAGTAAAGGAAGTAGATATTTTAGTTGATGTGAGGGGTGTTCCGGAAGATGGTTTTGGCGTGGCCGAAATTATATATCAGCCACAGATTATTCAGGTTGCTGGTTTGCCTGAGGACATAGAGGGTATCGAGAGTATTGAAATAGATGATATATCTATTAGCGGTTTATCGGAGGACTATCAGACTACAATTGATTTAAATGATTATATGCCTGAAGGAGTTATCGTGGCAGATAATAGTAGTGAAATAGTTATAACGGTAGACATTGAGGAGGTTGATGAAAAGACCTTTTCTCCTGCTGTAAAGAACATTACATTAACTGGCAAGAATAATGATTATATCTACGATGTAGTTTTGTCTGATGGTTTCAAGATAGTTGCATCAGGTTTGACGAACGTCATAGATGGTGTAGTTATTGCAGATATTGCCCCAACTATTGATTGTACAGAACTGGCTCGCGGAGAAAATAACGTATCACTCAAGTTAAAGGATATTGAAGGTGTACATTACGATATTCAAGGTACTGTCACAGTAAAAGTATCTGCAAGATAATGAAAGGCGATTTTATGATTAGTACATTAAAGCAGGCTATAGATGAGTGCAACTATATAGTTTTCTTTGGTGGCGCAGGAGTATCTACAGAGAGTGGCATTCCAGACTTCAGAAGCGTTGATGGTTTGTATAGCCAGAAGTATAAGTATCCACCAGAAACTATAGTAAGTCATTCCTTTTATATGAGAAGAACAGAAGAATTTTATGAGTTCTATAAGGATAAAATGCTATTTTTAGATGCAAAGCCTAATGCGGCCCATATGAAACTTGCCGAGCTTGAGGAACAGGGCAAATTAAAAGCTGTAGTAACTCAGAATATAGATGGCTTACATCAAAAAGCAGGTAGCAAAGAAGTGTTGGAGCTTCATGGCTCAGTCCACAGAAATTATTGTATGGATTGTCACACATTTTTTGATTTAGAATACATAGTTAACTCTGAGGGTGTGCCTCGTTGTAACAAATGTGGCGGTACTATTAAGCCGGACGTTGTATTATATGAAGAAGGCTTGGATCATGACATTCTTACCAGAACAGTTAATCATATTTCTAAGGCGGATATGCTTATTATCGGTGGGACATCCTTGGCTGTATATCCGGCAGCGGGACTTATAGACTATTTCAGGGGAAAGTATTTGGTTGTTGTTAATATGGCACCAACTCCAAGAGATTCCCATGCAGATATTGTTATACAACAAAAAATAGGTGAAGTTTTTTCCCAGTTATAGATTTCTATAACTGGGATTTCCTTTTAACACTTTACTATGGGAAAGAAATTTGATATAATACTTTAGAATATTAAAGTGTGAAACTATTAGTTTGGAGGTTTTAGATATGGGAATCAATGGCATTATGATGCAGTATTTTGAGTGGGATTTACCAGCTGACCAGACTCTTTGGAACAATCTTAAGGCAGATGCTACCAAACTCAAAAATGCAGGAGTTACCGCTGTGTGGCTTCCACCGGCATACAAAGGAGCAAATGGTGCTACTGATGTGGGATATTCAGTATATGATTTGTATGATTTGGGAGAGTTTAATCAGAAAGGTTCGGTTGCTACTAAGTATGGAACAAAAGAAGAGTATCTTTCGGCTATAAAGGCTCTCCATGCAAAAAAAATAAATGTTTATGCTGATATTGTACTTAATCACAAAATAGGTGCTGATGAAGTTGAGACAGTGTCAGCAGAGGAGTTTAATGCCAATAGTAGAAATCAAATGATTGGCGACACCAAAAAGATAGGTGCCTGGACAAAATTTACCTTCCCTGGTAGAAAAGGAAAGTATTCAGAATTCACTTGGAACTGGAATCATTTTGATGGAATAGATTGGGATCAGGATAGAGCAACAAAATCCATATTCCGTTTTAAAGACAAGGAATGGGACAAGAGTGTTGACAAAGAACTTGACAACTATGATTACCTTATGGGTGCCGATGTAGATTTTGACAATCAGGAAGTTAGAGAAGAATTTATGAGATGGGGCAAGTGGTATACTGAAACAGCTTGTCTTGATGGATTTAGATTAGATGCTGTAAAGCATATAAACAAATATTTTTACAAGGATTGGCTCAGATATATAAAGGGTGACACTGAAAAAGAAATATTTGCGGTGGGAGAATATTGGCACTGGGATATAAATAGATTACTTGATTATATCAATTGCAATGAAGGAGAGGTAAATCTCTTTGATGTACCACTTCATTTCAACTTCCACAATTGCTCTAAGGCTCATGGAAACTATGACCTTAGAACTATATTGGATGGTACATTGATTAAGACTAACCCTATGAAAGCTGTAACCTTTGTAGATAACCATGACAGCCAGCCAGGACAGTCTTTGGAGTCTTGGGTTGAGGATTGGTTTAAACCTATGGCTTATGCTATCATCCTTCTTAGACAAGAAGGCTATCCTTGTGTATTCTATGGAGATTACAAGGGTATTCCACCAAAGAAAGTAAAGTCAAAGAAAAAAGAGCTTGATAAGCTTATGAAACTTAGAAGAGATAAGGCTTATGGTCCACAGCATGACTATTTTGATGATCCAAATTGTATTGGTTGGACAAGAGAGGGCGATGAGGAGCATAAGGATTCTGGACTTGCTGTTGTAATATCAGATGGTACAGGTGGTACAAAACATATGTACATTGGCAAACAGTTTGCTGGATGCCATTTTGCAGATGCTATGGGCAACGCAAAATATAACATCAAGATTGATGAAGAGGGCTTTGGAGATTTCTATGTAAACCGTAGCCAGGTGGCTGTATGGGTTAGAAAGGAAAACAAATAATAGGTGATAGTATGGGAAAAACTATTAGAACTGATGCAGTAAAGGATTTGTTTGAGGCTGTACTAACTCTTGAAAATGTAGAAGAATGTTTCGATTTTTTTGAGGATGTTTGTACTGTGAATGAAGTGTTGTCTATTGCACAAAGATTTGCAGTAGCCAAGATGTTAAAGGAAAATAAAACCTATCTGGAAGTAGCCAAAGAGACAGGTGCTTCAACAGCTACAATAAGCAGAGTGAATCGTTCCCTCAACTACGGCAATGATGGGTACGAGATGGTATTCTCAAGGCTGAATAAGGAATAAATATATTTCCGGAAGGTGAACTAGCCGGTATCTGGGCTTGATGTGGGTATACTACTATACCAAACACGCTCCCGCTCGTCTCGAACGCAGGAGTACTAACCTCAAAAAATGAGAATGCCCTGGAAGGGATATATACACAGACAATACCAAACCGTTTGAGAACGCGAGCACTTAATGAGTAAAAAATAAGAACAGAAAGAAGTTTCATAAAAAGATTTCTTTCTGTTCTTATTTTTTACTCATTTAGTACTCCTGCGTTCGAGACGAGCGAGAGCGTGTTTGGTATGTCTGTGTATATATCCCTTCCAGGGCATTCTCATTTCTTTTCGCTAAGTGCTCGCGTTCTCAAACGGTTTGGTACAGTAGTATACCCACATCAAGCCCAGATACCAGCTAATTCATCTTCCGGAAACATATTTATTTTATTTCTTAAGATGTCGATATATAAGGGGAGAAGGTACCTCCTTGAGTAGACTGATTGAATGATACGGGTTGTATTATGAAGAAGGAGGGACTCTATGATTATTGCAGCAGGAACCGTAGGTATGGCGGCACAAAGTACTAAAAAAGTAACATACCAACAGACAAATCAAACCCTTATGTCTAATGTTCAGACTGGTGAAAAACGATATTCGGAGAATGTATTTACCACCACCTATGAGCAAACATTGGCAGGAAATTTGCAGGGAGCAGAGTATAGCTTACCAAAATCAAGTTTTGTGCCAAAAAATGTACAGACAGAAAAATTAAGTGTGTCAGAACTAATAAGTCAAATGCGAAACTTTTTGATAAGTTTTAGACATAGGCTTAGTTTGATGCTTGGTAGAACCACAACGGGAGGAATATACAATCGAAATGGTTTTACAAGTACGGGTATTGGAGGAATTTTTGGAACAAGGACTCTTGATCTTACCACTGGTGTAGGCGGTGCCAACCTGTGGACAGTAACCAATTATAATTCGGTGAGTTATATGGAAGAAGAAAATATGGTCTTTGAGACAGTAGGCAAGGTGCTTACAGCTGATGGACGAAGTATAGACTTCAATATGCAACTGGAAATGTCCAGAGAGTATATTGAAACAACGGAGTGTCTTACAAGGGATACGGCAGTTATAATGACAGATCCATTGGTAATAAATCTGGGGTCTAATCCTACATCAGTAAGTGATCAAAAGTGGCGTTTTGATATAGATGGAGATGGATCGGTCGACAATATATCTATGCTCTCTAAGGGTTCGGGCTTTTTGGCATATGATCAAAATGGTGATGGCGTAATAAACAACGGCCTTGAACTTTTTGGTGCAAAAAGCGGCAATGGATTTCAGGATTTGATGGCCTACGACGAGGATGGAAATGGATGGATAGATGAGTCTGATTCCATTTATGAAAAACTATCTGTGTGGGTGAAAGATGATTCTGGAAACGATAAACTCTTAAGTTTGAAGGAGGCAGATGTAGGAGCCATATATTTGGCTAATCAGAGAACGCAGTTCTCACTTATGTCAGATGACGGTTATAAACAAAATGCCCAAGTGAGAAGGTCCGGAGTATTTCTTACTGAGAGTGGTATGGCGAGAAGTATACAACAACTTGATATGGTAAAATCCTTGGTAAGTTAAATCCAACTTTACATCTAGTTTTCAATACTATATAATGTGATATGAGTATGATTTAAACATTGTACAGTTGCGTGGTGATTTGAAAACGGAGTGAGAAGTTATGGGAACCAGTAGGGACGATTTAAAAAAATACGTAAGAGATATTATCAATCTGGGATATATTGTACCAGAGGATATACCTTCTATAGAATTATATATGGATCAGGTGACTACATTTATGGATAAACATCTGTCCAAGAATAAACGTAACGAAGATGACAAAACTCTTACCAAAACCATGATAAATAACTATACCAAAAACGAATTGCTTCCACCATCTAACAAGAAACGATACTCAAAGGAACATATTATATTATTGATATATATATATTATCTGAAGAATGTAGTATCTATAAACGACATACATACTATGTTGACTCCTCTTATAGAGAATTTTTACAACAACCCTAAGTCACCATATACTTTAGAGGATATATATACTCAGATGTACGAACTGGAGAAACGTCAGTATTTTAATACTGAACATAGTATCATAAAAACTATGGGAACTCTTGACAGGGCTTTTCAGGACAGCCAGGATGAATACCTAAAGAAAATGTCATTTTTGTCATTACTTGGATATGACATATTTATGAAGAAAAAACTTATGGAACATATTATTGACGAAATGGCAAAAGAATTGGATTGTACGAAGGAAGAGAAAAAGGAACCAAAGAAGGAGGCTAAAACATCTTCCAAAGCGGCACCTAAAAAGCCATTAAAAAAGGAAACACCAAGACCTACCAATCAGAATAAAAGGTAAAGGCTGTCATAATGTGACAGCCTTTTTTTATGTACTAATTTTCCGTTGTTTCATTTTCCTTAGATTCTTCAGAAATAGTGAGGGTAATTCGCTCTATACGATTTTTGACTACCTTAGTTACTTCAAGAGAAATGTTCTTGAAATGGGCAATCTCACCCTCGTCAGGAAGTTTGTCTAAAAGCTCTATAACCAGTCCTCCAAGTGAGTCGTAATTGTCTGATGAAAGATTGGTGTGTAGCGCATCATTTAAGTCGTCAAGCTTGATAGAAGCGTCTATGTCATAGGTACTTTCCCCTATGTTTTTAATGAAATCGTCTTCGTAATCGTCGTATTCGTCTCTGATTTCTCCAACAATCTCCTCTATAAGGTCTTCCATAGTTATGATACCTGATGTGGCACCATATTCGTCTAGAACTATTGCCATTGTTATAGAAGAGGTCTTCATATCTGCAAATATTTGGCTAGTCCTTTGGTATTCATGAACAAAAATAGGCTGACGAAGAATGCTTCTTAGGTCAAAGTCATTCATATCGTGAGTCTGACTGTAGAAGAATAAATCCTTTAGATATAAAAGACCAACTATATCGTCCTTTGAATCTTCATATATAGGTATACGTGAAAAGGTTTCTTCTCTGAAAAGTTGAACCAATTCATTGTAGGTTGAATGAACATCTGCACAGACAACATCTGCTCGTGGAATCATAATATCCTTTGAAAGAGCATCTCCAAAATCCACAACATTTGATATCATAAATCTTTCTTCTGGCTCGATAACGCCATCCTCGTGACTTACATCTACCATGGCTCTTAACTCCATCTCAGTCATAGTGTTTTTGGCTGAGGTGTCAATACGTAATATTTTAAAGATAACACCAGTGATTAAATCCAATAACCAAATAGCTGGTGTAAGGACAATCATTAGGAATGCAATAGGATGAACGAAGAACAGAGAAAGTTTAACTGCATTTTGTGTAGCTAGAGTTTTTGGAGTTACCTCACCAAAAATCAATACTAAAATGGTAAGTATACCTGTAGATATACCTATGAATTTACTGCCGAACACTTCGGTTGTAAGTGTTGTTGCAAGGGCAGAAGCTGAAATGTTTACAATATTGTTTCCTATGAGGATAGTACTGAGAAGCTTGCCAGGCTTATCTGTTATCTTTATAACCTTGGCGGCGCTTTTGCTTCCTTCATCAGCGAGAGCCTTTAATTTAATCTTGTTGACAGTTGTTAAAGCTGTCTCACATGATGAAAAGAATCCTGATAGAATCAAAAGAATAATAAGTACCACTAACTGAATAATCGTACTCGTGTCCAAAAAAAATCATCTCCTTTATTTCATAATAGCTTACATTTTATATCTATTGTGCCATAGTGTCAAGCGATGTATCAGGCATAATTTGGAAAATAAAATAAAAAATGTATTGACAAAAATAGGAATATGTACTATTGTACTATTCATATAATACAACAATACAATAGTACATTGGCGCGAGATACAGCGTATGGAGGTGAAAGTATGGCATGGAAGTTCCATAATAATACACCTATCTATATTCAGATTATGGATGAAATAAAGCTTAGAATAGCCAAGGGTGTTTTGAAACCGGGAGATAAGGTTCCGCCAGTTAGAGAGTTGGCTATAACAGCTGGTGTTAATCCCAATACTATGCAAAAGGCATTGTCTGAGTTAGAGCGGGAAGGTGTATTATATTCAGAGAGAACCGCAGGAAGATTTGTCGCTAAAATCTTGTGGGGGGACAACAATTTAAAAGAAAACATGAGTCTTAAATATGTGGAAGCGTATGCTAGTAACATGCGAGAGCTTGGTTACGAAAAGGAAGATATGCTTCATGCGCTTAAAATTTATTTAGAGGATCAGGAGGGGTATTAAATGGGGAATGTTGTTGAAATATCAGCTGTAAAAAAGAAGTATGGCAGCAAAAAGCAAGTGTTTGATGGATTGAATCTCACACTGGAGTCAGGTAAGATTATTGGCCTTTTAGGGCCGAATGGAAGTGGAAAAACTACTCTTATTAAACTTTTAGCAGGCCTTTTAAAGGAAGATGAAGGTAGGATTACTATAGGTGGTCATCCTGTGGGGAGCGAAAGCAAAGCTATTGTTTCATATCTCCCGGAGAGAACATATTTTAATGAAAATCTAAGAGTTGAACAGGCGGTGGATTTATTTAAGGACTTTTATGAGGATTTTGATGAGACTAGAGCATATGAAATGTTAAATCTTTTGAAGATTGACCAAAAGATACATATAAAAGAGTTATCAAAGGGTACCAAGGAAAAAGTACAGCTCATTATGGTTATGAGCAGAAGAGCCAAACTTTATCTTTTGGATGAGCCTATTGCAGGTGTAGATCCTGCGGCAAGAGATTATATTTTGCAGACTATACTTACTAACTTTAGTCCGGAGTCATCTATTTTGATTTCTACGCATCTTATATATGATATTGAGAATATATTAGATGATGTTATATTTATCAAGGATGGCAATATTGTATGTCATGAGGCTGCGGATGTTCTTAGGACCCAGAAGGGACAGTCTATTGACGAGATATTTAGGGAGGTGTTCAGATGTTAGGTAAACTTATAAGATATGAATTTGTAAATAGATGGAAAAATATTTTACTTATTTATGGTGTATTAGGAGTTATAACGGTAATTACCTGTATACTGGGAATATTAGTTGAAGATTTAGAGGTTAGAGGAAGATTTATTGAGATATTGTACGGTCTTTTTGTTTTTACCTTTTCCGGCGGATATTTTGTAAGTATTGCAGGCATAATGCTTATGTCTATGGCGGATTACGGAAGAAGAATGTTTAAGGATCAGGGGTATCTTACTCATACGTTACCGGTAAAGACAATATATATTTTGTTGGCCAGATTAGTGTGTGATATATGCATTTGTGCAAGTATGGCAATTTACTATCCTACAGTATTGGGCATAGCAACAAAGGATAATGAGATATACAAGACAATTATAAATCACATTAAATTTATGCTTAATCCAGGTAACACTAGAGATAAGATAGAGTTTGTTTTAGCCCTTTTGGCTATGGCGTTAGTAGTTCTTTTGGCTATATGGATGTACTATGCAGCTTATGCATTAGGCCATAGCTGTGCCAAAGGTAAAAAGGTATTTTCGGTATTAGCATATATTGCTTTCTATTTTACAACCATATATGGTGTTGCATTATTGCTTGATGGAGGTTATAGTAATAGTAGTTCAGATACAGGTTTTGCAATTTGCTTCAATTTATTATTAGTAGTTTATATAGCAATTTTAATTTTACTTACTAACCTAATCTGTACACGAAGGTTAAACTTAGAATAGAGGTAATGTATGAGTACAGTTCAGATTGTGGCACCGGTGCTTATAATGCTGGTCATAGGTGTTGTATGTAACAAGGGAAAACTTATATCCCAGGAGGTTGTAGAGGGTATCAAGAAGTTTATAACTACCTTTCCACTCCCTCTCACCATATTTAATGCTGTTTCAACTGCCACATATAACAGTGAGGTTGTAAGACTTTTTGTGGTAATGTTTATAGTTGTGGTGGCAGCGTTATTGATTGGTTTTTTGTGCAAAGGCGCTGTAAAATACCCTTATAGAAAATATTTTCCATACCTTATGACTATATATGAAGGCGGTATGATGGCATTCCCATTATACCAGAGCCTTATGGGTGAGAAGAATTTCTCTAACATAGTTATGATTGATGTTCCTTGTGGAATATTTGCCTTTGGAATATATTTTGGTATGATTAAGATGACAGACCAGGGTACTAAGATCAATCCTAAGGAATTAATTAAGAATGCTCTGTCAAGTCCATGCTTTATTGCCTTGGTGCTTGGACTTATATGTGGTGTATCAGGAATTATGGATAAGTTTATGGCTACAGATGTAAGTGGCGTATACACTAGTATAAAGGATATGATTACAGCTCCACTTTCTGCTATGATACTACTGTGTGTTGGTTATGAGTTTACTTTGGAACGAGACAGTATTGGGATTTGCCTTAAGACAGTATTTGTAAGAGTTATTATCCAAGGAGCCCTTTTGCTTGGAACATTGTTCCTGGCAAAACAGTGGAATTTCTCAGAGCCAATGATTATAGGACTGATATTGTACTTCCTTACAATGCCAAGTCTTTGTGTAAGCAGTTTTGTCAAGAATCAAGATGCAGGTCGATATATTTCCACAACCTCATCCCTGTATTTGATTATAACGTTAATTACATATGTTGTATTGGCAGCAGTTATATAATTAAGATTTTTACAAAGGAGATTTTAGGGGAACCGATAATCTCCTTTGTTGTTTTTTAAGTTGTGAGTTTAAAAAAGTAGTTGACAAATATGAAAATGGTGTTATAGTTGAAGTAGAACAGATGTAACAAAATTGTTCGGGTTGCATCTGAATTTATTGATTGGAGGTATTTGGGATATGGATGCAGAAAAGTTTACAAGAAAATCACTGGAAGTTATTGAAAATTGTGAGAAGCTTGCCTATGAGTACAACAATCAGGAGATTGATCAGGAGCATTTGCTCTGCAGTGTTGTGACAGTGGAGGATAGTCTTATTGCAAAGCTTCTTGCGAATATGGGTATCAATGTAGACAGCTTTTCCAAGGAATGTGAGAAGCTTGTGGCCTATAGACCAAAGGTATCAGGAGGTAAATTATTTACTAGCCAGGACTTTTCCAAGGCACTTATACAGGCGGAGAAGGAAGCGAAGCAGATGTCCGATTCATATATATCTGTTGAACATATTTTTCTTGGAATATTAGAGAAGATGAATAAAGCTGTGAAGGGGCTTGTTATGGGTTATGGCATCAACCGTAACAAATTTTTAGAAGCTTTGGCTACAGTAAGAGGTAATAAAAGAATAGAGAGTGATA
Source organism: Lachnospiraceae bacterium (assembly GCA_015057515.1). Lineage (GTDB taxonomy): Bacteria > Bacillota > Clostridia > Lachnospirales > Lachnospiraceae > Coprococcus_C. Next base: position 303 of record SVED01000049.1, on the reverse strand, counting down.
ATCCGGAGTCAACCTACGATACGCTCAATAAATATGGATATAATCTTGTAGAGCGTGCCAGAGAGCAAAAACTTGATCCTGTTATCGGCAGAGATGGTGAGATTAGGAATATTATCAGAATACTTTCTCGTAAGACTAAAAATAATCCTGTTTTAATTGGTGAGCCGGGTGTTGGTAAGACAGCTGCTATAGAAGGACTTGCCCAGCGAATTGTCAGGGGAGATGTTCCTGATTCCTTGAAGGATAAGGAAATATTTGCTCTTGATATGGGATCCATGTTGGCGGGCGCCAAGTATAGAGGAG
>SVED01000048.1 GCA_015057515.1 Lachnospiraceae bacterium | reverse complement strand
TGTCAAGCAATTTTTAAGCTCACTCATAAATGTATTTACATCCTTAAACTCTCTATAAACCGATGCAAATCTAACATAAGCAACCTGATCCAAATCCTTTAATTGATCCATAACTATCTCTCCGATAAGTTTACTCTCAATTTCTTTGACCTCCAAGTTGAAAATCTTGTTCTCAATCTCATCTATGCAATTTTCTATAGCCTCAGCAGATACAGGACGCTTATGACAAGATCTCACTACACCCGACTCAATTTTAGAGCGGTCATAGGTTTCTCTATTCTTATCCTTTTTAATAACAATGAGAGGTATGGTTTCTACCTTTTCATAGGTTGTAAATCTTTTACCACACTCGTCACACTGTCTTCTTCTTCTAATTGCCTGATTTTCATCAGCAGGTCTTGAGTCAATAACTCTAGTATTATCATCTCCACAAAACGGACATCTCATTGTATAAATCTCCTTTGCATTAAACTAATAACCTTATAGCGTCCTATCATCACCACACTTGTGTAAGTCACAAGCATCGATATCCACAAGAACAATATCTGGTCCAATTCGTACAATGTTACAAAATCTGATATAGTACTCCTGGTTTGTACCGAAGCAAGAAAATAATTTACCCGGTCCGGGTACTATTATGGCTAAAAGTTTTCCTGTTTCACAATCAAACTCTACATCAGCCACATAACCTAGTCTTCTACAATCCTTACAGTTAATTACCTCTTTTTCTTTTAACTCTAAAAAGCGCATATAGAATACCTAGTCTTTTTTATAATATATTCAGCGGGTGACTAAGTGTCACCCACCTAATATTAAGAACTATTTTATAATCTTTACAGGACATTTCTCCTTACAAGTTCCACATCCGGTACACTTATCGTAATCAACCTTAGCAAGGAAGTTCTCTACTGTAATTGCACCTTCAGGACAGTTCTTCTGGCAAATACCACAACCGATACAGCCACTTTGACAAACTGCCTTAACATCCTTACCAAAATCCTTTGAATTACACTCTACTACGGCACCTGCCTCGTAAGGTATCATCTTGATAATATGTCGTGGACACTCAGCCACACACATACCACAAGACTTACATTTATCCTTATCAACAACTGCTATACCATCAATAATCTTGATAGCGTCAAACTGACAGGCTGCCACGCATGAACCAAATCCCATACATCCATAGGAACAAGCTTTAGGACCAGCTCCAGGTGCGTTGGTAGCTATCTTACAATCCTTCGGACCAACATATTCGTATGCATCCTTTGCCTTATTACAATCACCCGCACACATAACATAAGCCACCATTTTCACTGCATCTGCGTCTCCGCCAACAATCTCAGCAATTTTATTTGCAATCTCATCTCCACCTACAGGGCAGCCACTAGGACTTGCTTTTCCCTGAGCGATGGCTGCTGCCAAACCGTCACAACCTGGGTATCCACAACCTCCACAATTGTTACCCGGAAGCAATTCTCTAACAGCCACTTCTTTTTCATCAACCTGCACCTTGAACTTTTCACTGGCAATTCCAAGCAAAAGTCCTGCAAGGATACCTACTGCAGCTACAACTACAGCAGCAATAATAATAGAATTCATATCCATAGGTTACTCCCTCCTATATCAGTCCTGAAAAGCCCATAAATGCTATAGCCATAAGTCCTGCTGCAATTAGCACACTAGGTGCTCCCTTGAAGCTCTCCGGTATATCATTATGCTCAAGTCTCTCTCTGATACCTGCAAGTATAATAATAGCTACAGCAAAACCAACTGCAGAGAAAAATCCACAAATTATTGATTCTAATATACTGTATCCGTTTTGAACATTAGAAAGGGCAATACCTAAAACTGCACAGTTTGTAGTGATAAGTGGAAGATATACTCCCAACGCCTGATAGAGGGCTGGAACTGCCTTTTTAAGGAACATTTCAACAAATTGTACCAAGGCCGCAATCACCAAAATGAAAACTATAGTATTAAGATACTCAAGTTCAAATGGAACTAATACAAACTTGTATATAAGGCTGGTAACTGTAGAAGCAATAGTCATAACAAATATAACTGCTCCACCCATACCTGCCGCAGTACTTATCTTTTTAGATACTCCAAGGAATGGACATATTCCCATGAACTGACTAAGTACTACATTATTAACAAATGCTGCTGATATAGCCAATAATATAATATTCATGTCCTACTCCCCCTTTACGCTTCCTTTGCACATTGTGTTCTTACAGGAAGCACAATCTGCAAGCTTACAAAGGTTAGGTTCAGTACCCTCTGCCTTTGCCCTTTTAATATTTCTATGATTGATAAAAGCAATAAGAAATGCAAGCACAAAAAATGCACCTGGCGCAAGTTTAAATATAGTAATTGTACTAAATGCTTCTGAGTTAACCATACCTGTAAGAACAGGAACATTGCCCTCTGAAAGCTTAGCAACTAAATCTATACCAAATATGCTTCCATCTCCAAAGAACTCTCTCACAATACCAATAAGTGTAAGTCCCAAGGTAAAACCAAGACCCATACCAATACCATCAAATACTGATGGAATCACAGCATTTTTAGATGCGTAGCTCTCAGCTCTACCAAGAATAACACAGTTAACAACTATAAGTGGAATAAATATTCCAAGACTCTCATACAAGTCCGGAGTATATGCTTGCATAACAAACTGCACTATTGTAACAAAGGATGCAATAACAACTATAAATGCAGGTATTCTCACCTTATCTGGAATAAGTTTTCTAAGCATAGAAATCATTAAGTTACTAAGGGTAAGAATAACTGTTGTTGCAAGACCCATGCCAAAGCCATTAATAGCCGTTGTTGTAACTGCCAAGGTTGGACACATACCAAGCATTTGGACGAAGGTTGGATTTTCTTTAACTATACCTGTGTATAATCTGTCTGTTATCTTATTCATTAGAATCCACCTCCTAACAGTATTACAAATATAAGAACTGCGTTCACACTGTCAACAACTGCTGAGGTTGTTATAGTGGCACCTGAGATAGCATCAATTTCTGATGGTGAATTAGATCCTGTCTTTGTGTATGAGAAAAGTTCTACCTTCTTACCAATAAACTGGTTCAGGAATTTCTCGTTTTCAGCTTCCATACCAAATCCTACAGTCTCGTTTAATGTAAGGAATGATATACCCTGAATAACTCCAGAGAAATCTATACCAACCATCATCTGAATATCACCGTTATATCCTGCAGAGTTAGTAACTGTAATCACATATCCCAGTGCGTTGTTAGATGAATCAACAGCAATACCAAGCTCATCCATGGTAATATCATCTGATGTAAACTGATGGAACAATTCGTTGATAGACGCATAGTCCAGCTCCTCAACAACTACTCTGTCAGCTGATGGGAACACTGTCTCATAGGCCTCCTGTTTTGCCTTTTCCTTTGTTTCAGCTATAGGATCCTTTGTAATATTATATACAACACCAAGGGCTGCTCCCATAATAAGAGTAATTACAAATATTGCCGCTATAGCCTTAACAATTGACTTAAGGTCCATTTTAGACTTAGTCTTTGATTCTTTGTCCTTCTTAGTTTCTTTTGTATAATCTGGTAAGATATTTTTATCTTCCCTATCGTCAGACTTACTGTCTTCCTCATCTACCTTATCCTTCTTAGACTTCTTATCTTCCTTCTTAATATCTGCTCCCTGGCCAAACGCCTTAGGTACAGTTGCCTTTTCTATAAGCGGAACAAGCAAGTTAGAGAAGATAATAGCATAAGAAACGCCCTCCGGAGTACTACCAAATATACGAAGTACAAATGTAAGCAAACCAAGTATAATACCAAATACAACCTTACCCTTTGTAGTAATAGGTGATGTAACATAGTCAGTCGCCATAAACCATGCACCCAACATAAGACCACCGCCACAAAGATGAGCAAGAGTATAATCTAAAACTTCAAAATCCTGTGTAATAGCATATATAACAATACATATTGCAAATGTACCGATGTAAATGAGTGGTATAGTTGGTGCTATAATTCTCTTGATGAGGAGATATGCTGCTCCAATAAGTAACGCTATAGCAGAAGTCTCACCTATAGTACCTGCAATATTTCCAAAGAACATATTCCCAAGGTCGATAGGAAGCCCCATCTTAAGTCTGGCAAGTGGTGTAGCTGCAGTAACACCATCTATAACAAAATTAGTCATAAATCTTCCGAAGGTAAGCACAAGGAAGCATCTAGCTGCAAGAGCTGGATTCATAAAGTTCTGCCCCAAACCACCGAAAAGCTGCTTTACAATAATAATCGCAAAGGCTGAACCTACCACTGCCATCCATACAGGAAGTGTTGGCGGAAGATTAAGTGCCAAAAGCAAACCGGTTAAAGCTGCTGAACAGTCTGAAACTGTTATCTTTTTCTTCATTCCGTATTGATAAAGTGCTTCAAACAATACAGCTGAAATCATACATGCAGCCACAAGAATAGCTGCGTGAGAGCCAAACTGCCATATACCAAATATGGTAGCAGGCACTAATGCAATAATAACATCAAACATTATATCTGAAGTATTGTCCTTGCTTCTCACATGTGGGGAAGCAGAAACCTTTAATTTAAAATCGTCCATCTTCTACCTCCTACTTCTTGTTGTTGGCAAGAACCAGTTTTCTTGCACCTGCAATTGTCTGTGTTAAATGTCTCTTGGCAGGACATACATACGAGCAACATCCACACTCACAGCACTCCATACCGTTAAGTTTTAAGAACTCATCTATGTTATTATTTTCAACTAATGTAGCTAATGTATTTGGCATAACTCTACCTGGGCATACTGAAACACATTTGCCACATCTTATACAAGGACTTTCCTCGTACTCTGCTACTTCATCCTTGCTCATACAAAGAATAGCTGATGTAGACTTCATAGCTGGAACTTCTACAGAGTAAAGCGCTTTACCCATCATAGGACCTCCAGAAATAATCTTTTCAGGAGTACTCTTGAAGCCGCCAGCTGCCTCAATAAGCTCAGCGTAGCTTGTTCCCATCTTTGTTAAGATGTTACAAGGCTCTTTTACTGCATCACCAGATATAGTGACCAATCTATCGATAAGAGGTCTTCCTTCTCTTACTGCCTCATATATAGCGTAAACTGTATCAACATTGTGCACGATACATCCCACATCTGCCGGTAACATCTTAGAGTTAATATATCTACCTGTATTGGCATAAATAAGCTGACGTTCCGCACCCTCCGGATACTTAGTCTTTAATACATTTACAGTTATGTTATCAAATTCAGCAACTTTTTCCTTTAGAAGCTTGATAGCCTTTGGTTTATTGTTCTCGATGCCTATAATACCCTTTGCTCCTGGGAACATAGTAAGCACTATGCGAAGACCACCAACAACCTTATCTGCCTCGTCCATAATTCTTCTGTAGTCAGATGTAAGATATGGCTCGCACTCTGAAGCATTGACAATGATTGTATCAATCTTATCAGGCTCCTTTGGTGATAGCTTAACATGTGTCGGAAAACCTGCTCCACCCATACCCACGACACCTGCTGCTTTGATAGCATCAAGTATCTCTTCTTTTGAAATCTCATCAAGTGGTTTAGTGTTTCCCTTAAATTCTACTGACTCGTATAAGCTATCATTTTCTACGACAATAGAATTGACCTTTGAACCAGATGCTGTAAGTCGTGGCTCAATAGCCTTTACAGTACCGGAAACAGACGAATGAATATTAGCTGATACAAAACCACCGGCCTCTGCAATAAGCTGACCTACTAATACTCTGTCGCCTTTTTTCACAACAGCCTTAGCAGGTGCACCAATATGCTGGCTAAGTGGATATACCATATCTCCCTTTGGGAGATACTCTTTTACTTCCTTATCCATAGTGAGCTCTTTGCCCTCAAATGGATGGATTCCGCCTTTAAATGTAAATTTCATTATATTGACCCCACTATAAAAATTTATTCCATAACATTTTAATACATAACATGTTTTTTTACAATAAAAACAGACCAAAAAACACTATATTTTCACACAAAAAATCAGGTCACCACAAATACTTGAATCCTAAACCCATTTCATTTGCAAATGACCTGACATTTTTAAATATTAAAATGTATGTTTTTCATGATAACACTGGCAAATATGCCAATGAAAGTGCCTGCTATTACGCCTGTTACTCCCAGCACTAAAAAGTAATATAAAATGTTTATGTTTTCCAGAACTATTGCAGCAACCAAAAGCTGACCTATATTGTGAAACACAGCACCTACAATACTAACTCCAGTTAGAGTAAACAGTTTTATGTGATATACCAAGTACATCATAAAAATACTGAGCAAAGCACCTGCAAGACTGTATATTATAATCGTAACATTTCCAAAAAGTATCCCTGCGAGAATTATTCGTCCCACGCTAATAATCAAGGCTGGTCTAAACCCTAACCTACAAAGAGCAATTATGGTTACAATATTCGCAAGCCCAAGCTTAATGCCAGGTATGGCAAATCCCAAAGGAATAAGGCTCTCCAAATAAGATAAAACGAGAGCTAATGCCATAAGCACGCCACATAAAGCTGTAAATTTGTTCCCACTTATATTATGCTTATAATTTTTTTCTTGCAAATTTTTCATAATCTTATAATCCTGTTAATTCAATATTCATATCGTAGATTAATCTATAATTTCTATGACTAGTTTATGTGGTAAGCATATAATTGTTTCACCTGTCTCATCAATGTAATTATGTTTCACGCAAACCTTATCCGGACAATCAGCAAAAGATACATTGGCTTTGCCATTATCCACTACAACAATATTAGTACCCTTATCCGTGGTTATTTCGTATTCAATATCCTTACTTAGCGGAAGAGTTTCAATAACCTTTCCCTCTACTGAGATTTGGACACTACCGCCCTGCTCCTTCATAAGACTTAAAGCGATAACACCTGCAACACATAAAAGTATTATCCCGAGGGCAAGTGCAATATCAGCCACAGATATCAGTTTTTCTTTTTCATTTACCTTTTTCATAAATCTATCCTCAATCACTCTTTGTATATCGTATTGATGAACGCACTACGAAAACTATTATAATACAAAAATCGGGTGACCAAGTCACCCGATTTTAATTATATGTTTCCTTCTTCAAGCTTATTCAGCCTATTAGCTAAAGTCTGTAACTCACATACAATCTGACCTACTTCATCAACTATAGAGCTGTTCTCCTCACTACACTCCAAGGTAACATTAGAATGTGCAGTAACTTCTTCTGTTGCAGCGGATATAGTCTGAATACTATCCACTATAGATTCATTTGTAGATGCAAGTTCAGTTATAAACTCTGACATTTCGTCAGTCTGTCCCTTAATATCAACCATCATACTTGCAATAGTCTCAAAGCTTGAGGCTGTTTCTGTAGCAGCAATACTCTGCAACTTGCTGTTATCCATAAGGTAACTAACTACTGCAACAAGTTCATCAAGCTCCATAGATATGTTGTTAATAAGCTCTGTTATATCTACTGTAGCGTTCTGAGTCTGCTCAGCTAAGTTAGATATTTCGGATGCAACTACTGCAAATCCCTTACCTGCTTCACCTACTCTTGCCGCCTCAATAGATGCATTGAGAGAAAGGAGACTTGTCTGTGAAGTAATATTATCAATAAGTTCAATAATAGACTGCATATTGCCTGTGTGCTCGGCAAGCTTTTCAAGTTCAGCTGAAACTTTGCCACTGGCATCCTCAGATACAGCCACCTGATTGATGAGTTCATCTATCTTTTCCTTACCCTGTTCAAGCTCAGCATTGGCATCTTCCATATTGGAACCTATGTTATTAGAAACCATTTCTACCTTCTGTATAAACTCTTGAATCTCTTCAGTTTTTATAAGCTGATTCTGAACTGACTCTGCTGTATCATTTGTTCCATTGGAAACTTCCTCCATGGACTCCATAGTCTTTGAAACTGAATCCTCCAAGCGTTCCATCTTCTCGTATACCAAGCCAATACTTCCTGTCATACTGTTGGATATCTCCATAATCTGTTCAAGCATAGCAGAAACATATTCTTTTTCTCTTGCAATCTGAAGCATCTTGGCTTCGTTATTCTTTACAGTTGTCTTTGTTGCAAGCATTGAGAAAACAACATAGACCAAAACAAAGGCTACACGAATCTTGATGCTGGCTACATCCTCCATATCATCCTTTGCCACCAAATAAATAATATGGGCTATATTTGAACCTAAAAGTATTGCACCAAATACACCACTAAGACGCATATCTGCATAAACCACCAGCAATGTAGCAATCAATATACCGTAAACAAAAGCTACCGGAGACACAGTTGTAAATATAGTAAATATGTAAAATGCTGGATAACCAAATGCAACTATGTACTTCATAGCCTCTGATGCAGGGTTTGTCTTATAGTTTATATGTGCTGCAATAAGAGGAACTAAGGACAAAGCAGCAAAAATAGCAAAATATCCTATAGTTCTACTCTTTTTTGCCACCTCTAACAAATAAAATGCCAACAGCAAAATATTGTATGCTGTATAACAAATTAATGTAAATCTGTTGTTTCTTTGTGTGTCATTAATAGTGTTTGTGGTTATGTTTAAATTCTCGTCCATACACGTATCTCCTTACATACTCTAATAACTTATTTTAACATAAAAAATGTCGTTTCGTAAAGAATTATCAATATTTTCATCACATTATGTACTACAGTCAAATAAATAGTCACAAAGGCTTATATAATTTAGTTTTTAGTTGCTATATCCTTTAATTGACTAAGTAACTCTAAATCATCTGCTGTTACCCTCATATTAGTACAGAGATTTTTCCCATCTGCAGTAGTAACGTTAATTTCAATAATACTTCCCTCTCCCATAACCTTTGAAGCAGCAGAAAAAAACATAGGTATCTTAGGGTGATTACCTTTAAACTTCTCAAATAATGCTTTAATTTTTAATATAGACATTGGGTTCATAATTTTAATCTCCTTTTTTCAAAAAAAGAAGCTGCGTATACAGCTTCTTTTTGTAATACTATTGTAATGTCGGTGGTCCTACAAACTCTTCATCCTCAATAAGTTCATATCCATCTCCTGCAACGTACTCTATCAAACAGCCATAATTGTAATACTGTAGGTATAAAACTTTGCCAGATGTACCATAAACCACTATAAGTCCCGGACAATTGTAATCAGATACAAAATCCTCGCAGTTACATCCGAGAGGATCCTCTTCATCCCCCGTAAACCTAAAGAAGTTGTATGTCTTACTGTCCTCAGCACCTAAGCCAATCAATATTTGTTGTGCAAAATAGTAATCCGCCTCATTTGTTTCATCAATATCGGATGTACTATTGTTCTGTGCACGGCTTAACATCCAATTGTTTACCATACCACACTTGTAGCTCTTTCCACTTGGAGCTATGTAAGTCATATCCATATTAAGATCAAAATTGGACGCATGACTGGACGCTAATGCCGCTTCTACAGAGTTGACAATTACTCTTGCCTCATCAGTGGCTCTAGCTGCTCTGGACTTACGTATATATCTTATAACCGAAGGTGCAATAACACCTGCTAAGATAGCCATAATTGCAATAACAATTATGAGTTCTACAAGGGAAAAGCCTAAGTTATTTTGGTGTGGATGTGTTTTTCTTTTGCTTTTCATAAAATCCCCTCTTAAGTATAAAAAAACAATATGTTTACATGTATTATTATATCACATATGGTACAAATTAGTAAACATAAATTATGACGACATTTTGCCATGTTTTACACTGCATTATCCCAGTTAAAAGCGGTTTTTACCGCCTTTTGCCAACCTGACATTAAGGCCTGTCTAATACTTTCATCCATAGTCGGCTCAAAGGATATCTCAATTTGTCTATTTTCTTTTATATCATCAAGACCAGACCAGTACCCGGTAGCCAGTCCTGCAAGATAAGCCGCACCTAAGGCTGTTGATTCTATACAATTTGGTCGCAAAACAGGAACCCGGCTTATATCAGCCTGAGTTTGCATAAGATAATCATTTGCACTGGCACCACCATCCACATTCAAAGAACTAAGTACAATGTTAGAATCTTCCTTCATGGCCGTAAGAACATCCTCAACCTGATAAGCGATTGAATCCAAAGTCGCCCTCACTATATGATACTTGTTAACTCCTCTAGTAAGACCAACTATGGTACCTCTAGCATATTGATCCCAATAAGGAGCACCAAGACCTGTAAATGCAGGTACCACATAGCACCCGTTTGTATCCTGTACCTTTGTGGCATATTCTTGGCTATCAGAAGCCTTTTCTATAAATCCAAGTTCGTCTCTAAGCCACTGAATTGCTGCACCTGCCACAAAAATCGAACCCTCCAATGCATAGGTTATTTTATCCCCTATTCCCCAGGCAATTGTTGTAACCAAACCATTCTTTGACATAATAGGAGTGTCACCGGTATTCATAAGCAAAAAGCAGCCTGTCCCATATGTATTTTTTGCATCTCCTGGAGCAAAACAATTTTGGCCGAAAAGTGCAGCCTGTTGGTCCCCTGCTGCTCCAGCAATAGGTATGGCCGCCCCAAGCAAAGAAGAATCTGTATAGCCATAGACCTGACTGCTAGGTCGCACCTGTGGCAACATACACACAGGAATATCTAACAATTCCAGAATATCCTTATCCCATGTCAAATCATTAATATTGAACATCATTGTCCTTGATGCATTGGAATAGTCTGTTATATGAAGCCTTCCTCCGGTAAGCTTCCATATAAACCAGGTCTCCACTGTTCCGAAGAGCAGTTCTCCATTTTTTGCCCTTTCTCTGGCACCATCTACGTTATCCAATATCCATTTTACCTTTGTAGCAGAAAAGTACGCATCAATAAGAAGTCCTGTTTTTGCTTTGACCAAAGCTTCTTTATCCCTGATACTATCACAATAAGCCGAAGTTCGTCTGCACTGCCACACAATGGCATTATATACAGGTTCACCAGTATATTTATCCCAGACAATTGTTGTTTCTCTTTGATTGGTTATTCCTATTCCTGCAATGTCATCGCCGGTTATTCCAAGCTTACCCATAGCCTCAACTGCCACACCTAGCTGTGTTGACCAGATATCCATAGGATTATGTTCAACAAAGCCCGGTTTTGGAAAAATCTGAGGAAACTCCTTTTGAGCCATACTAAGGATATTTCCCTGTTTATCAAAAATAATGCATCTGTTGCTTGTAGTACCTGAGTCCAGTGACATAATGTACTTTTTATCCTGTGACATAATTATCTCCTTTCTCTAAGAATCCTTCCCAAAAATTTTAATATATCCATAATTCAAGGTAACTTTTGAATCAGATTTCCCAATTTGGTAAAATCCTTGTTTCTTAGCCTTATCATCTATTTTATTTGGACAACCCTTATTAGAACATCCCATACATATTCCCTGACATAGAGTAGTTGGATTCTCTGATAAAAGTGCATAAAAAATCACACTCTTTGACGGAATAAGCACTCCATATTCATTCGCTGTGACATCTTTTTCTTCCACATCTTGCTCGTAAAGTTTATCCAACAAATCTCCTGCACAAGTTAAGGATATGTCTTCACCTATAAAAACATATCTTGTTACATATCTTCTATGAAATCTTGCATATAGCTGATTGAACTCTCTATACATATTAAGCAATATCTCATTAGAAATACAGTCAACCATATATGCTTCCTGCAGTTTTCCCTCTGATGTATATGTATCCTGCAAAATATCAGGACCTTTTCCAAGAGTCATAACCACTAAAGCCGCCTGCTCATCATCAATATAACTTAGACCTGTAATCCATCGATTTATCTTATATATAGCATAAGGTGTAACGGATCTTAAAATCTCCTGATACACCTCTTCCATCATAACCCTGTCATCTTCTGTGAAATGATACTTATCTATGACACAACCAATAAACTCAGTTTCATCCGGCTGTTTGGCAGTCATTCTAATCTTCATAATAAATCCCCTACTTAATTATAAAATCATATATATCTCTATATACCCTCTTCTTAGACTTTTCATTCAATATTTCATGTCTTAAACCTTTGTATAAGACTGCTTTTACATTTGTGTATCCCATATCCTTAAAAATGTGCACACTTTTCCCGAAAGCTCTTCGATTTATATAGCAGGGATCATCTCCTCCCGATAAAAGCAAAACCGGCATAGACGAATTTCTAACACGCCAATTCTTTTTGCTGTATGTCCAAATGTTTAGCTTTCCCAACTCAAGGTAACCATTCACTGTAAAACAAAAATTGCACTTAGGGTTAGCATTAAACCACTCCACAACTTCCCTGTCTGTAGTTAACCAGGAATGAATAAGATTCTCTTCTTTAAATTTACCTTCGTAGGCAGAATTTACCACATTCTCCAAAAACTTCGAATGTCCTTTAGGACCATGTTTTCTTAGAATCAAAGGGGATATAGCCTCCAAGGCCTCCACACCAAATATCTTTGAAGGACTACCCAGAATAATTAATTTGTTTATTTCGTAATCGTATCTTTGCACTAAACACCTAGCTATCAAAGAACCCATACTATGCCCAATCATTATATATGGGACATCCTTAACTTGAGACTTTACCATGGTTAACAATTGATGGGCATCTTCTATCAGCCCTTTGGCACCACCATCATAAAAATAGCCCAGTTCAGTCATATCGTTGATACTGTTTCCATGACCCCGGTGGTCGTGAATAACCACAAGGCAACCCTTATTTGCCAAATACTCCATAAACGGATAATACCTGTCCTTATATTCACACATTCCGTGTAATATCTGAACCACAGACCTAATATCCCCTTCTGGCACCACTGCCATAGCATCTATCCTAACCTCGTCTGTACTAGATAAAAAATCAAAAGGTACGTACTTAACCAATATATCATCCCCCAATAAAATTATCTAAAACAAAAGTATGATTTATATATCAAACTCTTCGTTAAGCTCTGTGAAATCTTTTATAACACCATGAACTCCCTCAAAGCCGGCAATATCTAAATGTGGATTGTCCCCATTTACCGCAATAATATGTTTAATACCTGCGTTTATCGCCGCTGTTATACCTACTGCGGAATCCTCAAAAACCAAACATCTTGATGGCTCCTTGTTTATGGCCTTACATGCCACTAAAAATAAGTCTGGAAAAGGCTTATCTCTTAGGTTTTTATCGTGGCATACCACCTTCTCAGGATCAAACCACCTATACAAATCAAACTTCTCAAAATAGTAATTCAAGTTTGAAAGGCTTGCCGTAGTTGCAATAGTCCTTGGAACATTGTACTCTGCAAGATAGTCGAGAAACTCCTCTAAACCAGGGGCCAGCTTAAGTCCATCTTTTTCCTGGTTACAAAGTCTTCTATAAATGGACTCTTTTTCTTCACTAAACTGTTCAAACATATCATCTGAAATCTCATAGCCAAGAAATTTTTCTAATATATCTCTGCCAGATTTTTGACGAATATATAATCTTTTTTCTTCAGGTGTTATGCTACGGCCTATAAGCTCCTCTGTATACATTTGCCATGCCTTTTCATGCTTTGAGGAATCAAAAAACATTGTGCCATTAAAATCGAATATTACACCTATTATGTCTTCTACTTTTATTTTATCACTCAACTTATTTTACTCCATTTTTCTTACATATCTCATTGAGACAACACTTGTCACAATAAGGTTTAGTCCTAGCTGTGCAAACCGCTCTACCATGATAAACTAACCTATGACATAAATCGTTACCCTCCTCGGGAGGAATAATCTTCCAAAGAGCCATCTCTACCTTTTTAGGATCTTTTATATTATCCACTAATCCGATACGATTAGTAATTCTTATACAATGAGTGTCAGTCACAATAGCTGGTTTACCGTATATATCTCCCACAATAAGATTGGCGCTTTTTCTTCCTACCCCCGGTAATTTAAGAAGCTCATCCAAATTATCCGGTACCACATCATTATATTCCTCGTGCAATATTTTCATGCAGGCACTTATGTCTTTTGATTTGCTTTTTCCTAAACCGCAAGGTTTTACTATGGCTTCTATATCCTCAACAGGTGCGTAAGCCAAAGCCTCTATCGTTGGATATTTCGCGTATAGTTCTTTTACGACTTCATTTACTCTTGCATCTGTACATTGAGCAGCCAGTCTAACCTCTACCAACAGTTTCCATGGTTGGTCATAGTCCAAAGAACACTCTGCCATAGGATATTCTTTTTTTAATCTTTCTATAACTTCAATAGCTCTTTGTTTTTTCGTCATAGGCTAATATTACTCCTCATCACCTGCAAAATGTACTTAAATCATAGCAGAAATATATATAAATGGCTATAGCAAAATTTTTCGTTTTAGTATATAATTATAGTAATTTATATTAATAAATCTACTTGGAGTTTTACTATGGATACCAGAATACAAAAAACAAAAAGCAGCCTTTTTGATGCCTTTGTTGAGCTTAGAACAAAAAAGCCGCTAGAAAAGATAAGTGTAAAAGAAATAACCGATACTGCAGGAATTAGCAAGCAAACTTTCTATCTTCATTACAGGGATATATATGACCTTGCTGAGCAGATAGAGAATGAGTTGGTAGAGCAGATGTGTCAGGATTTACCTAACATAGAAAACATTATGGACAATATAGGCTTTGTCACTGTCACCCTTTTTAAGCGTGCCATATCACAGGACTCTATATTCAAAACCATTTTCTCAGACTCTAGACGTATATCTCTTGCTAACGGCATAGAGCGAGAACTAAAAAAAGTTGTATACAGCCAACGTCCAGACCTTAGGGCGGATCTTAGAACCAACATATATCTGTCAGCTCTTATTCATGGTTGCTACAACTCTTATCAGGCATATAAAACCATTGACCAGGACAAGGTTATCCAGATTATTGGAGACATTGTCAACTGTATGTCAGAGGGATATAATTCCAACTTTAAACGCTAGAATTCTAGCGTATAAAGTTGGTTTTTATTTTGTCTGGACGAACAGGAAGCTCTACGCCCTTTGCCTTGCCCGCCTCAATACATTTAAGAAGCCATGCCATATTGTCTGCAAGAATAGTCATAGTCTGTATGCCCTCTTCATCCTGTAAAACCTCCTCAGGATTGTTGCCATGAACCTGATTCCAGTAGTTGGAGGTTACTATAGGCATATTGCTGATAGAAAAGTATTTGTTGAGCTGGTCAAAGGCTGCACTGGCACCACCTCTACGACAGCTTACAATAGCAGCACCCGGTTTACCCTGCATCTTACTGCTGCCTGAGAAAAATGCTCTGTCAAGAAAAGCACTAATCTGACCACTGGCACTGGCATAATAAACTGGTGAACCCACAATAAGACCATCAGCTTCTGCCATCTTAGCTACGAACTCATTTACAGCATCATCAACAAAACATTCCCCTGTAGTTCTACAGCTACCACAGCCGATACATCCACTTATGGCCTTTGCTCCAACATTAAATATCTCAGTTTCTATACCAAGTTCATTCAGCCTGTCACTTATTACCTTTAAGGCTGTGTAAGTACACATATTAGGTCTTGGACTTCCGTTTAATAATAATACTTTCATTGTCTACTCCTTTTAAATATTTTTTTGCTCCGCTATAGCCTGCACAAGTTCTTCCAAATACATCCATCTATCCATTTTTTCGGCCAATTCATTTTCTGTTTTTTCCTTCTCCTCAGATAGCTGCTGAAGCTTCACAAAATCCCTTGCATTAGCTGTTATATCATTCTCAAGCATTGATATCTTTTCCTCTAATTTTGCAATGTCAGATTCAATGGTGTCATATTCACGTTGCTCGTTGTAGGATAGCTTAAGTTTTTTCTCTCTAGGCTTAGCCTTGTATGAATTATCCTTACTTTCAGTATTATATGATGGTTTTGAGGTCTTTGACACTTCCTCATAGGCTTCCACACTGACTCTTAGCTCATAATCTGTGTATCCACCCTCACTTTGTCTTAAGGTTCCATCAGAATTAAAGGCAAATATTCTCCTCACAACTCTGTCCAGAAAATATCTATCGTGAGAAACTGCTATAACTATACCGTCAAAATGGTCCAAATAGTCCTCTAACACTGTTAGAGTTGTTATATCAAGGTCGTTGGTAGGCTCATCCAAAATAAGTACATTAGGAGCAGACATAAGGACCTTGCACAGGTAGAGCCTTCTCCTCTCTCCTCCGGATAATTTTCCTATGAGACCATACTGGTCTTCACCTTTGAATAAAAATCTCTCCAAAAGTCTGGTGGCAGTTATCCTTCCGTCAGAAGTCTCCACATATTCCGCCACATCCCTTATGTAATCTATAACCCTTTGATTTGGGTCCATATCCGCGCCTAGCTTAATTTCCTGTGAAAAATATCCCATCTTAACTGTAGGACCTATCTCCACAAAGCCTGTATCAGGCTCATACTCACCTAATATAATCTTAAGGAGGGTACTCTTGCCACAACCATTTTTACCTATAATACCAATACGGTCATTCTTCAAAAAATTGTAAGAAAAATCCTTTATAATGGTCTTGCCGTCAAAGGACTTAGATATATCATGAAGCTCAATAGTAGTTCTTCCAAGTCTTGATGACATAGAACCAAGTTCAACCTTGTCATCTTTTTCGGGAGCACTCATATTTTTCAGTTCCTCGTAACGCTCTAGTCTGGCCTTTTGCTTAGTTGAACGAGCCCTAGCGCCCCTTTTCACCCACTCAAGCTCAACTCTTAAAATGGACTGTCTTTTTCTCTCAGAAGCATCAGCAATATCTTCCCTAAGAGTCTTAAGAGCCAAATATCCGGAGTAATTCTCGGTGTAGGAATATATGTTACCCTTATCCACCTCAATAATTCTGTCTGCCACACTGTCTAAAAAATATCTATCGTGGGTTATCATAATTATAGAGCCTCTGTAACTTTTTAGTTGCTCCTCTAACCAAGCCGACATCTCGTTGTCCAAATGGTTTGTAGGCTCATCCAAAAGCAAAAGATCAGGTTTTGCTAAAAGGACAGATACTAAAGCAAGTCGCTTCTTTTGTCCACCGGAAAGATGTCCACAAAGTTCATCAAAATCCGTAATACCAAGCTTTGTCATCATTGCCTTGGCATCACTTTCAATAGTCCACTGATTTTCCTCAGTTTTGTTATATTTGACAACTGCATCAAGTACATTGTCATCCTCCCTAAATGTAGGAGTCTGAGGAAGATACTTCACAGTAAGGTTGTTTGCAGTTATAACGCTACCACTATCCGGAGACTCAATACCTGCGATAATCTTTAAAAGAGTGGACTTGCCAGTGCCATTTATGCCGATAATACCAGCCTTTTCTCCCTCCTGAAGAAAAAATGAAGCCTGGTCAAAAATCTTTCTTACACCATATGCTTTTGTAATTTGGTCAACA
>SVED01000047.1 GCA_015057515.1 Lachnospiraceae bacterium | reverse complement strand
TTAAAGGGACTGAATCCGGGACAGATGGTTATAAAGATTGTAAAAGAAGAGATGGATAAGCTTATGGGGTCAGAGACTACAGAGCTTAAGCTTCTTCCTTCTAATGAAGTCACAGTTATGCTTATGTGTGGACTTCAGGGTGCTGGAAAGACAACAACTGTTGCAAAACTAGCAGGACAGTACAAGAACAAAGGTAAGAAACCTCTTCTTGTTGCCTGTGATGTTTATCGTCCGGCAGCCATAAAGCAGTTGGAGGTTAATGCAGAGAAGGTTGGTGTGCCGGTATTTACTATGGGTGACGGACACAAGCCTGTGAACATTGCCAAGGCTGCCATTGAACATGCAGCTAAAAATGGACTTAATCTCGTGTTTATTGATACTGCAGGTCGTCTTCATATTGACGAGGATATGATGGCAGAACTTCAAGAGATTAAGGAAAATGTTGCTGTTACATATACCATCCTCACTGTTGATGCAATGACAGGTCAGGATGCTGTAAATGTTGCTACATCCTTCAATGAGAAGATTGGTATAGATGGGGTTATATTGACCAAGCTTGATGGCGATACAAGAGGTGGTGCTGCTCTTTCAATTAAGGCGGTTACAGGTAAGCCTATTTTATATGCCGGTATGGGTGAAAAACTCACTGATTTAGAGCAGTTTTATCCGGACCGTATGGCAAGCCGTATACTTGGCATGGGAGATGTAGAGAGTCTCATTGAGAAGGCACAGAACGCCATTGATGAGGAGAAGGCAAGAGAAATGGAGCAGAAGATGCGTAAGGCATCCTTTGATTTTAACGATTTTCTCGAGCAGATGGAGCAGATGGAAAAGATGGGTGGCATGAGTGATATTTTAAAGATGCTTCCTGGTTTTGGCTCTAATAAGCAACTTAAAAACCTTGATATTGATGATAGTGCTATGAATATGCCAAAGGCTATTATTCTTTCCATGACACCAAAGGAAAGAAGTAATCCTGATATCATCAATCCAAGTCGCAAAAAGCGTATAGCTGATGGAGCTGGTGTTCCAATTAGTGAAGTAAACAAGCTTCTTAAGCAGTTTGAACAGTCAAAAAAGATGATGAAACAAATGTCTTCTATGTTTGGCGGCAAGAAACGAGGAGGCTTTAGACTTCCATTTTAACTTTGATAATAGGTATTTACTATTATAGATATTAGAATAATAAGGAGGTGAAACTGACATGGCAGTTAAAATCAGATTAAGAAGAATGGGATATAAGAAGCACCCTTTTTATAGAGTAATCGTTGCTGACTCTAGATCACCTAGAGATGGTAGATTCATCGATGAGATAGGTACTTACGATCCAAATCAGGAGCCAGCTGCATTTAACGTAGATGCAGAGGCAGCAAAGAAGTGGCTTGCAAATGGAGCTCAGCCTACTGATACAGTAGCTAAGTTATTTAAGCAGGCAGGTATCGAGAAGTAATCTAAGGGAGGTGCAGGTAATGAAAGAATTAGTCGAAATTATTGCAAAATCCCTAGTTGATTGCCCTGACGAAGTCGTTGTAAATGAGACAATCGAGGAAGATACTATTACAATTGAACTTAAGGTTGCACCAGATGATATGGGTAAGGTTATTGGTAAACAAGGAAGAATTGCCAAGTCCATTCGTACTGTTGTGAAAGCAGCAGCGTCAAAGGGTGACAAAAAGGTAATTGTAGACATTAAATAATTCTGAAAATCCCCGATGATTAATCGGGGGTTTTGTTTTTTGAAGGAGATTTAAATGGAAGATATTTTCAGAATAGGAGTTATAACCACCACCCACGGGTTAAAAGGTGAGGTTAAGGTTTTTCCAACAACTGATGATTTAAATAGATTCAAGAGCTTAAAAAAATGCTTTATAAGAACAGCAAAGGAAGATATACCTGTTGAAAAAAACACCTGTAAGTTTTTTAAGAATATGGTTATCTTATCCTTTAAAGAGTTCAAGGACATAAATGAAGTAGAAAGATTTAGAAATTGCGATATTTATGTCACAAGAGAGGATGCAGTTCCATTAGATGAGGATGAGTATTATATATCTGATGTAATTGGTATGAATGTGGTTTTAGAGGATGGAGCTGAATTGGGAGTACTGGATGATGTAATGCTAACAGGTGCCAATGATGTCTTTGTCATTAAGCTTAAGGATGGTAAGGAACTTCTTATGCCGGTTATTAAGGAATGTGTTCTTGATGTGAACTATGAAGAAAATAAAGTCACTGCAAGATTGATGAAGGGAATGTTGGATTAGATGAATTTTCATATTATGACATTATTTCCTGATATGGTTATGGGTGGGCTTAAAGAGAGTATTACAGGGCGAGCGATAGAAACTGGCTTAATATCTGTGAATACTGTGAACATCAGAGATTTTGCAGGAAATAAATACAACCACGTAGATGATTATACTTACGGCGGAGGTGCAGGTATGCTGATGCAACCTGGACCGGTTTATGATGCTTATCAGTCTATACTTGAAAAAAAGAGTAATCCTGATAAGAAGATGAGAGTTATATATATGACACCTCAAGGTACTCCATTTAATCAAGCTATGGCAAATGAGTTTGCTAAAGAGGAGGATTTAGTCATTTTATGTGGTCATTATGAAGGTATTGACGAGAGAGTGTTAGAACTCATTGTAACGGACAATGTTTCAATAGGAGATTTTGTGCTAACGGGAGGAGAACTTCCTGCTATGATGATAGTAGATGCTGTATCAAGGTTAGTGCCAGGGGTTTTGGGCTGTGACGAAAGTGCAGTTTACGAATCCTTTTACGATGGTTTGCTGGAATATCCACAGTACACACGCCCTGAGACTTTTATGGATATGCAGGTTCCGCCGGTTCTTTTGTCGGGGCATCACAAAAATATTGCGGAGTGGAGATATGAGCAATCCTTAATCAGAACCAAAGAAAGACGACCTGATTTATACGAAAAGTATATAGCAGAAAATAAGGAAGAATATCAACAATATCAAAAGAGACAAAACAAGCTGAAAAAGAAGAGATAATATTGTTTTATTTTTGTTGTTGATGTATAATGATATATAGGTTTTTTCCTAACAAATATGAATTGGAGATGTACTTATGAAGAAAAAGATATATTTATTAGCTTTATCTGTTGTGCTTGTTTTTTCTATGGTTGGCTGTGGAAAGGATGACAACAAAAAAGAACCTATTTCTGTAAAGGAAGATTTAGTTGAATTTGTAAACGAAGAATTACCAACTATTTCCTCATACAGATCAGATGCTATAACCGCATACAACGGATATTTTGTTACAGATGATGTTGATACTACAGCACTTTTGACAGATTTACAGAC
Organism: Lachnospiraceae bacterium; assembly: GCA_015057515.1. Taxonomy (GTDB): domain Bacteria; phylum Bacillota; class Clostridia; order Lachnospirales; family Lachnospiraceae; genus Coprococcus_C. The sequence continues at coordinate 14,205 of SVED01000047.1, read as the reverse complement.
CAACATTATTCCTAATATGGAAAGCTACATCGCAGGTCTTACAGCTATAGAGGTAGAGACTACAGAGGTTATTTCGCTTAAGGATTTATATATGCAGGGTGCGCAGACACAGCTTGACGCTATGAAAATGGTTGAGGCAGCCATTACTGAAGAAAATCAAGAATATCTTGCACAGGCAGATGCACTTATTCTTGAGGCGCAGGGATATTATACTCAGTATGAGACAGAGCTTAAGAGTCTTGCTGCTGAGAACAATGTAAACATATCTACTACAGCACAATAAAGAACAGCTTATTACAGCGGCAACAGTGTATTACTGCTGCCGCTTTTTTCTACATAGGAGGTAAATGTATGGGCAGACCTATAATAGATGGCTTTGTTTTTAGTACAGCTGAAGAAACTGAAAAGGCAAAGCAGGAGTTGGAAAGTGTAAAAAAATTAAAAAGAAAAATTAATCCCGATGATATAGAAGGTATGGTGCAAGTATATAACAAGCTTGTGAATAAAGATTTTTTTTCTACGCCTGTTGGGCTTGGCTTTCTTCATGATATGAGATCATATTTGGAGGAGCATATAGAGGGAGACCCTCTGCTGCCTATTTCTGTGAAAGGAGCCAAAATCCAATATAAGAAGGAGGAGTCAGTGACAGATGCCAAGCTTAGCAAATTAAAAAAAGAATACGAAGGACTGCTTAGCCTTAAGAAAAAGCTTGTTATTGCTGTGGTTGCATTGGTGGTTATGGTTGTGGGTATGTTTTTTATTATAGTTACAAACGACAACCTTGGGTACTTTAATGCGGAGGAAAAGGTTTTAAATAAGTATTCAGCGTGGCAGGAAAGATTGCAGACATGGGAAGAAGAACTGATTCAAAGAGAGGATTTATTGGAGCAAGGGGTTCCCTTGGAAAAATGATGAAAAATAGTCTGTCTGTTCACATTTTAAACAAATAATAGGGTTATAATACTATGTAACAAACATATTCTTGGAGGGTTACATCATGGAAGCAACAAAGATTCTTGTAGTAGATGATGAGAGCAGAATGCGAAAGCTTGTAAAGGATTATCTTATAAGAAGTAAATATAGCGTAATTGAAGCATCGGATGGAGAAGAAGCGGTTGATATTTTTATGTCAAACAAGGATATTGGTTTGATTATTTTAGATGTAATGATGCCGAAATTAGATGGATATCAGGTTGCCAGTGAGATTAGAAGATTTTCACAAGTTCCTATTATTATGCTTACAGCAAAGAGCGATGAAAGGGATGAATTAAAAGGCTTTGAACTTGGTGTGGATGAGTATATTACAAAGCCCTTTAGCCCAAAGATATTAGTGGCCAGAGTTGAGGCTGTATTGAGAAGAAGTATGTCTGATAAGGCAGAAGGGACTATGTCAGTAGAAGGTATTGAGATGGATATAGCCGCTCACATAGTAAAGGTAGACGGTAATGTAGTGGAACTTAGCTACAAGGAATTTGAACTGCTTAATTACTTTTTACTTAATCAGGGGGTTGCACTTTCAAGAGAAAAGATATTAAACAATGTATGGAATTATGATTATTTTGGAGATGCTAGAACTATTGATACTCATGTTAAAAAGCTTAGAAGCAAGTTGGGTGATAGAGGAGATTATATAAAGACTATATGGGGTATGGGATACAAATTCGAGGTATAATATGAAAACGTCTATAAGAACCAAAATTACATCAATGGTAGTAATTTTTTCGTTGCTGATTATTGGAGCAGCTTGGTTTGTTTGTACATTTATTATAAAAAGTGTATTTGTATATCATGTAAAAACCAGTTTGGAAACTACATATCATTCCTGCAACGAAATGTTTAAATCAGCCTCCGAACGTGAGATGATAGATGGTGATTTGTACGGTATGGTAGATAATCCCATATCTGCCGTAGTACTTATTTTGGATCCTGAAAACAAAAAAATATACACATCTATTAATGACGATGGAAAAATGATGGCCAGCTTAGAGGATATTATTTTAAGCGTAGAGGAAAATACAAATTCTGAGTTGGAAGAGCCTGGGCAGTTTGAAATATATATCAATCATGATCCTACTATGAATGCAGATTATTATGATTTGGTTGGTAGACTTGATAATGGATATATGGTTATTTTGCGTGCTCCTATGGCTCAGCTAGATGAGTTAATGTCAGTGGTATCCCAAATATATATTGTAACAGCAGTAATTCTTGTGATTTTTGGTTCTATATTTATCCTGATTTTTAGTAATATTTTTTCTGCGCCTATTAAGGAGTTAAATGGTTTTGCTAAACGTATGACCCAGTTGGATTTTGATGCAAAAGTACCTGTTGCGACCAAGGATGAGATAGGTGAACTTGGAAATAGTATGAACGAGATGTCCAAAAAACTGGAACGAACCATATCAGAGCTAAAATCGGCTAATGTTAAGCTTGAAAAGGATATAGCAGAGCATCAGCAGATTGATGATATGCGTAGAGAATTTTTATCTCATGTGTCCCATGAATTAAAGACACCTATAGCTCTGATTCAGGGTTATGCGGAGGGACTGAAGGACAGTATGTTTGATGATGAAGAAAATAAAGAGTTTTATACTGAGGTTATAATTGATGAAGCCCACAAGATGAATCATATGGTTAAGAGACTTCTTAATCTTAGTGAAATTGAATTTGGTGAAGCGCCAGTTGAGATAGAACGATTTGAATTGGTTCAGTTTGTTAGAGATATTGTTAACGCATCATCTATTTTGGTGGAAGGACAAGATATCAACATTGTGTTTGAACAACAAGGACCAGTGTATGTGTGGGCAGATGAGTATATGATGGAAGAGGTTATGACAAATTATTTAACCAATGCCATACATTATGTTACGCCTGGTGGTATTATCAAGATATATTTTGTTCATATGGGTAATGATATCAGAGTATGTGTTTACAATCAGGGAGAGAATATCCCAAATGAAGATATCGATAAAATTTTTGTGAAATTTTATAAGGTTGATAAGGCTAGAACAAGAGAATATGGTGGTAATGGCATAGGTCTTTCTATCGTTGCAGCCTCTATGAAAGCACATGGAAAAAAGTACGGAGCATTCAATGTTTTGGATGGAGTAGTATTTTATTTTGATTTGGATGCTAATATGCCTTGCTGATAAATGAAATTAGTGGTAAAATTACTATATGTAACTAACTTTTACTTTGGAGGAGATTCATGAAGAAGATATTAGTTGTGTGCAGTATGGTGATTTTATCACTTTTTTGTGTAGGCTGTACCAAAACTATAGAATTGACAGAAGAAGAAAACAAGTTAATAGCAGAGTATGCAGCAGAGCTTTTACTTAAGTACGATAGGAATTATGACTACAAGTTTTACGAGTCTCATGCTGATGTAGAGGTAACTACAGAAGGAGTATCCACAGAAGAGATAACTACAGAGTCAGATGTTAGTGGTGAGGATACCACAGAAACAACTACAGAGTCAAATGTTAGCGATGAGGATACCACAGAAACAACTACAGAGTCTGATATCCAAAATCAAGAAGATGAGGATGTATATGTTTCTGGTGACGATGTTGTTTCAGGCAAAGATTTTGATTTGGCATCATTTGTAGGTGTTGAGAACGTATCAATTAAGTATAATTACTATATGCTTGCTAAGAGTTATCCTTCCTATGATCAGGAAGGCATGTATATTGAGATAGAAGCACCTGAGGGTTATCAGTTATTGGTTGTAAAGTTCAATATAGAGAACCAGACAGGTGACAGTCAGGAAATTGACCTTTTTAACAAAGATATACAATATAATATTATTATTAACAATTCAAAGGCTGCCAAGCAGATGCTTACTATACTTATGGATGATTTATATACATATCAGGCTAGTATATCGGGTGATGGCTTAGAAGAGGCGGCACTATTATTCCAGGTTTCAGATTCAGTAGCGGAGAGTATTGAGGAGCTTAAGTTACGAATTAAATACGGGGATAGCGAAGCAACTATATCGTTAGATTAAGGAGGAGACAGAATATGGATACAAACATTTTATTAGAAAGTGGAACTAATGAACTTGAGGTTTTAGAGTTTGTCATTAATGGCAATCATTATGGCATCAATGTTGAGAAGGTAAGAGAGATTCTTACATATCAAGAAGTTACTCCTATTCCGAATTCTCATCCTTGTATTGAGGGAATATTTATGCCTAGAGGCGAAATAATTACAGTTATAGACCTTTTCCAGGCATTAGGATTTCCGAATTATGACAAGAAAAGCAATTTCCTCATAGTAACTAACTTTAACAATCTTAACATTGCTTTTGATGTTCAGACAGTTTTAGGTATAAACAGAGTATCTTGGTCAGATGTTGTTAAACCAGATGCCACAGTTAGTAGCCCTGGTTCAGGTGTTGCGACAGGTATTATTAAAAAGGCTGATAATCTTCTTATTATTCTTGATTTTGAGAGAATTGTAGAAGAAATTTGTCCTGAGACAAGCCTTAAATTCTCACAGATAACATCTCTTCAGGATAGAGAAAGAAACGAGATACCTATACTTATAGCAGAGGATTCAATGATGCTTTGTAAGCTAATTAAGGATGCATTGAACGTAGCAGGCTATACCAAACTTACTATCAAGAATAATGGTCAGGAAGCTTGGGATTATCTTTGTGAGTTAAAGAAAAATAATGGTGTTGAATACGGCGCTAAATGTGTTATAACTGATATTGAGATGCCACTTATGGATGGACATCGACTCATCAAACTTATCAGAGACACAGAGGGTCTTAAGCATTTGCCTATAGTTATTTTCTCATCTCTTATCAATGATGATATGAAGAGAAAGGGAGAACTTTTAGGGGCAGATGACCAGATTAGTAAGCCTGAGATAGGTAAACTTGTAAGTATATTAGACAAACTTATAGGTAGTCAGATATACGGTTAATATGATATTATAATGCCGGCAGTTTAGCTACTGTCGGCATATAGATTTTAAGAGGTGACAAGATGAATTTACATGATACAGGTAAAAACAAAGAAGAAATTAAAGAACTATACAATACATATTTTTATGAGACATTTAAGAGGTTTGATTTTGTCGCAAACCAGGGTGAAGGCTCATATATTATTGACGAGGATGGCAAGGAATACTTGGATTTCATGGCAGGTATTGCTGTAAATAGCACAGGACATTGCAATAAGAATGTGGTTGAAGCCATAGTTAATCAGGCAAAGACAATGATACATGCTTCAAACTATTGTTATACTGTGCCTCAGGTTATGTTGGCTGAATTAATATGCAAGAATATCGGCATGGAGAAAATATATTTCCAAAACTCTGGAGCAGAAGCAAATGAGGCAATGATTAAACTTGCTCGTAAATATGGAAAGGATAATTTTGGTCCAAACAGATATAAGATAGTAACTGCTTATAACAGTTTTCATGGTAGAACTTTGGCTACACTTGCGGCTACTGGACAGCCTGACACTGCTATACAACATAACTATGATCCGTTTATTCCTGGTATTGTATATGCCGAATACAACAATCTTGAGTCATTTAGAGACGCCTGTGATGAGGATACTATTGCAGTTATGGTAGAACCTGTTCAGGGTGAAGGAGGAGTTATTCCTGCTACATATGATTTCCTTAAGGGTCTAAGAGAGCTTTGTGACGAGAAAGGTATGTTGCTTTTGTTTGATGAGGTTCAGACAGGATGGGGACGTACAGGTGACCTTATGGCGTATATGGGATATGATGTTAAACCGGATTGTGTTTCAATGGCAAAAGCTATGGGTGGAGGTATGCCTATTGGGGCTATGTGTACAAGCGCTAAGCTTGCTTTAACATTTGGCCCAGGTGCCCATGGTAGCACTTATGCAGGTAACCCTGTATGCTGTGCTGCATCCTATGCTCAGATAACAGAGATTATAGACAATCATCTTTCTGACAATTCGAAAATTATGGGAGAGTATCTTAGCAATAAACTTCTTTCCCTACCTTTGGTAAAGGAAGTGAGAGGAAAAGGTCTTATGATAGGAGTTGAGTTTACCAAGGATATTTCAGGTGACGTAAAGTATAATTGTGCGGAGGAAGGCCTTCTTATAACAGCAGTTAGACCAGCGGTTATTCGTTTAGTACCACCGTTAAATATAACCGAGAAAGATTGTGACAAGGCTTATGATATTTTATATAGCGTGATAAGTAAATTTGTTTAGAATATTTTTATAAAGGATAGAATAATACTAACGCATATAGTGATATTTTTGTATGAGGTGTAAGATTTATGGATAGGAAAAATGCATGGACAACCTATAACAAGAAGCAGTTAACAGAGCTTGACAAGGTCTGTAAAGATTATTTAAAGTTTCTTGATGCAGGTAAAACAGAGAGAGAATGTGTAAAAGAGATTGTAAAAACGGCCAAGAAATATGGATATATTAGCTTGGAGGATGTTATTAAGGATAAGAAAAACTTAAAGGCAGGAGATAAGGTCTTTAGTGTTTGTATGGACAAAACAGTGGCATTGTTTAACATAGGAACCAAGAAGTTGGAGAAGGGTATGAATATATTGGGTGCCCATATTGATTCACCACGAATGGATGTCAAACAAAATCCACTCTACGAAAATGGCGATTTTGCTTACTTAGATACACATTATTATGGTGGTATAAAGAAGTATCAGTGGGTTACACTTCCTCTTGCTATTCACGGGGTTGTAGTAAAAAAAGATGGTACTGTTATAGATATTGCCATAGGAGATAAAAAGGATGATCCAGTGTTCTGTGTTACAGACCTGCTCATACATCTTGCAGGAGAGCAAATGGAGAAAAAAGCAAATAAGGTTATCGAAGGTGAGAATCTTGACATTCTATTTGCCAGCAAGCCATTGAAGGACAAGGATAAAGATGCTGTAAAGGAAGGAGTTTTAAAAATTCTTTCTGAAGAATATGGCATAGAAGAGGAAGATTTTATATCTGCAGAACTTGAGATTGTTCCTGCAGGGGCAGCGAGAGAGGCTGGTATAGACAGAAGTATGATTATGGCTTACGGTCAGGATGACAGAGTTTGTGCATATACTTCACTTATGGCTATGCTTCAGGTGGATGCAAAAGAAAAGACAACATGTTGCCTTTTAACTGACAAGGAGGAGATAGGCAGTGTAGGCGCTACAGGTATGCGTTCAAGATTTTTCGAGAATTCTGTTGCAGAAATAATGAATGCTATGGGTTGTTTCAGTGACATAAGCTTAAGGCGATGCCTTGCCAATTCATCTATGCTATCGTCAGATGTTAACGCAGCATATGATCCTCTTTTTGCCAGTGCTTTTGATAAAAACAATGCTTCATATTTTGGAAGAGGTATGGTATTTAGTAAGTTTACCGGCTCAAGGGGTAAGTCAGGCTCAAATGATGCAAATGCAGAATATCTTGCACGAATTAGAAAAATGATGGATGATGCCAATGTTTGTTATCAGACTGCCGAGCTTGGAAAGGTTGACGTTGGCGGTGGTGGAACTATTGCTTACATTCTATCACTATATGGCATGGAAGTTATTGACTGTGGTGTTGCGGTGCTTAATATGCATGCTCCATGGGAAGTCACTTCAAAAGCTGATATATATGAGACACTTAAAGGATATAAAGTTTTTTTGAGAGAAGCGTAGTATTAAATGGGGATTGACCTATGAAAAATAAAAGAAGGTTCAAAAGAATATTTGCTACAACTATGGCATTCCTTTTGGTATGCCTTTTTCTCGTGCCTCAATATACACCACAGGCAAAGGATTCTTTTATATCACAATACATTCAGACTATATATAATCAAAAAAATGGAATAGGCAGTAATGAAGTAAATTGTTTATATCAGTCTTCATCCGGTTATGTTTGGATTGGAACAGATGGTGGTTTGTATAGAACAGATGGTGCGGGATTTCAGAGTATAAATCTATGGGACACTGAGAGGACAGACGTATATTCTATCAATTGTATTATCCAAGATAGGGAAGGACGTATGTGGATAGGAACAGATAATTATGGTCTGTTTTACATTGAAAGTGGAAGTAATTACCACCTTCAGGATGAATATTATAATGGTATAAAATCCATATATGATTTGTGTGAGACTCCAGAGGGATATATATATGTGTCTACTTCAGCTGGATTATACACAGTGTCTAAGTCAGGAGACGCAATGTCCTTAGTTCCATCCAGTGATGAAAGGGTTGTTGGAAAAGAATTCGGTCAGATTGAATATTTTAATGAAGGAATATGGGCTACTTATGGAACCAATAAGGTCTGTATAATTAAGGATAATCAGTTGACATATACCATTGATACCTCTGCGGCAGTTGCTGATGAGATTATAAGTATGCAAACTATCGGTGACAAGATTTATTTAGGTACTACTGGTAGAAATATTGTCGCGTATTCAAATCATTCAAAGTATACCTTGTATGTGGCCACAGTTGAAGGAATAAACGACATTATGTTAGATTCCAATGGATTTTTGTGGGTATGTGCAGATAATGGATTAGGATATTTTGCTGATCCAAATACCTTCATAAAAGCTAATGATTGCGAGATAGACAGTTATCTTTCTGCAATGATACAGGATTATGAGGGCAACTATTGGATTGCCTCTACAAGAATGGGCGTGCTTTTGCTTAGCAGAAGTAAATTTATTGACTATAATATGTACACAGGTATGCAGGAATCTATGGTAAATGTAGTTTCTATGTATCGTGGGAATAAATATATAGGAACTGATGACGGTCTTGTTATATATGACAATACAAATGAGCGTGTCAATAACGAACTCACAGATATGCTAAACGGAATCAGTATAAAATATATTATGGAGGACAAATCAGGTAATCTGTGGATAAGTACCTACCGTAAGTATGGTGTAGTAAAAGTGGATAACACAGGTGTTATTTCCTATATTGGACGTGGCTCGGGATTACCTAGTCTTGTAATTAACTGTACCCTTTTGCTAAGTGACGGAAATATTGCTGTAGCTACTGAAGAAGGTGTAGGAATCATTGGGAAAGATGGCACAGTAATAGCTACCTATGAAGACAGTCAGGATATTACCTATGGCAATGTAATATGCCTATATCAGGATGATGACGGAACCCTGTTTTTTGGTACTGATGGTGGTGGTATATTTGCTGTTGAACCAGGTTCAGAACAGGAGGTTATCAATTACACTACAGATGATGGTCTTAATTCAAATGTAATTACCTCTATGGAAAAGGGTGAAGCCGGTTTGTGGATTGCAACTGACAATGGTTTGTGCCTTTACAATGAGTCCTTTAGGTCTATAAGCAACATAGAGTATTCTAATAGTATATATGATATCCTAATTGATAATGGAAGAGTATGGATAGTGGGCTCAATGGGAGTTTTATATTCTACAGAGGAGGAACTTTTAGGCAGTGATGGTATTTCAGCCAGATACTTAGATGCAAATGATGGACTTACAAAGACTTTAAATACATTTAGTAATTCTTATATAGACAGTAAAGGAATGCTTTATCTTTGCTGTAATGATGGTATATGTGTTTTGGAGACTACAAATATACCATACAATAATGTAGCACCTAAGATTAAGGTTACTGCAATCGATGTTGATGGTGAGATTTACGAGTTTGATGACTTGGCAAATGGACTTAAGATAGGTAGTGATGTATCTAAAATTACTATAGATTTTGCGGTGTTTAGTTATATTAACCGAAGCAATATTCAGGTAGAATATTATTTGAAAGGGTTTGATAAGGAGCCTATTGTAATCAGTGGAAATGATGTTATGAGAGCGGTATATACTAACCTTGAAGGTGGTGTGTACGAGTTTGTCATCAATGCTTACAATGGGGATGGAACGGTATGCGAGAGTACGGTTTCATTTGTAATAGAGAAAAAGACAAGCTTTTTTGAGGACCCTATAGCCAGAATAGGTCTAGTTACTTTACTCATATTTGCAATAGTAGTTTTCATTATAGGACTTATATGGATTAAAAGAGTTTTGACTAATAAAAACGTAGCCATAGAGAAACTTCACAAGGAACATGAGGAAGCAATCAAGTCAAGTAGTGCAAAAAATGACTATTTGGCCAACATGAGTAACGAGATAAAAACACCTATAAATGCTATGATTTCTAAGGCGGATGAGTTACTTCATACTATAGGTGATGATGAGGAATCCAGAGAAAAGATAAATAGTATATGTGATATAGGAAATGGTATTATTGGAAAGGTTGATGATATTATTCTTCTCGCCAAAATCGAAGCTGGCAAGGTGGATGTTATAAAGGCGCCATATTCTATTACAACACTTATATACGAAATATCTGAGCGAGCTGTAAAGAAAATAGGTGATAAATCAGTAAAATTCTTTGTTGAGATTGGTGAAGACATTATTGATAAAGTCATAGGTGATGTTGATAAAATCAAAGACGTTACGGAACGATTACTGGATAATGCCATCAGATATACCAAAGAAGGATCCATTACCTTGTCCGTAGATTGTTATAGATATCCTATGGAGGATTCACAGGAGGAGGATATTGTGAATATGGTATTTACAATATCTGATACAGGCATAGGAATACAGGAAGACAGGTTGGATACCATTTTTAAGGTATACAACATTGCTGATAACGTAAAAAATAGTACTCATTCCGGCAATGGTGTTGGACTTGCTATTGCAAAGGGATATGCGGAGCTTATGGATGGCGAGATTGAGGTTGAAAGTGTTTACGGAGCAGGTTCTACATTTACATTTTCCCTCAACCAAAAAGCAGCAGATAAGTTGGTTGGCAGTCCTAACATACACAAGATTGAGGGTACAGTTTCAAAGGAGATCGCTGAAAAACTTTGGCTTCCAGAGGTAAGCGCACTTTTGGTTGATGATGAGGATGTTAGTAGAGAGGTTGCCTTAAAGTTACTGAAACAATTTGAAATGAAGGTGGATGTGGCATCTTCCGGATTAAATGCTATTGATATGGTTATGAATAATGACTACGATGTAGTATTTATGGATTTGTCTATGCCAATTATGAATGGTATGGATGCTATGCTGGAGATAAGGGAGTTAGAGGATGATAGATACTCAATACTTCCGATAGTAGCCATGGACACAGATGCCATTGAGGAGAACAAAGCAAAGCTCTTAAGCGGTGGATTCACAGACAGTATTCTAAAGCCGATGGATTTAAGAAGAGTAGCTGCCATATTAAAGGATTGTCTGCCAGAGAGCAAAATCAAAGAAAAGACAAATGATATCCAGCAATATATTGAGGGGTCACGATATAAGGAAGGACTAGAAAAGATTGGCAATTATATCGATGTAGAGTATGCCTTAGAAAAAATAGGTGGAAGCATAGATGTATTTAATAAGCTTTTGAAATCTTTCTATAACCAAAACCAGTCTACCTCAGAGGAGTTATATAAAAAGGCTAAGACAGATATACGTGGATTTAAGGTTAAAGTACACTCTCTTAGAACCTCAGCTATGAATGCAGGTGCATTGGGCTTTGCACAAATGGCAACTAAGATGGAGGCGGCAGTCAATATAGGCAATAGGGATTATATAAATGATAATTTGGAACGCTTTGTTGAGGAATTGGTGGACATTTTGTTGCTTTTGGAGGATTATATAGCATTTGCTGATAGTGTTTCCGGTATGAGTGACGAGGAATATGCAAACCTTAACAAGAAGTCTGAGGAGCCGGCGCCAGAGGAAGATAAGAATGAAAGAATATCCATAGAAGTATTAGAAAACATCAAATACGCAGCTTTAGAGGGTGATTTTGATAAGGCTGATGCAGATATGGAAGAATTATCAAGTAAAACATATACAGGTGAGGATAACGAATTCATAGAAGTTTTGCAGGAAGCTGTGAAGAGCAGAACTGTTGAAACTATAGATGAGTTGGTTACTACCTATATTGATTTGAAGATATAAAAAAGCAAGTATATGAACATATATCTGTTCATATACTTGTTTTTTAATGTTTATTTCCTAAAACCCAAAAGGCGATAGCACTAGCAGAGGCAACATTTAGTGAATCTACTCCGTTAGACATTGGAATACAAACAGTATAGTCGCAGCCATCTATAGTTTTTTGGGCAAGTCCGTCTCCCTCAGTTCCTAGAATAATAGCAAGTTTTTCACAAGCTGCAAGGCGAGGGTCGTCTATATTTAAAGAATCCTCTTTCAATGCCATTGCTGTTGTTTTAAATCCCATAGAGTGCAGGCTGTCAATACCGCAGTCAAGCCAGTGATCATTGGTTTTTCCTATGTAGGTCCAAGGGATTTGAAACACAGTGCCCATACTTACGCGTATACATCTGCGATAGAGTGGATTTGTGCTGTTTGGCGTGAGTAAAATACCGTCGATACCAAGGGCAGCGGCACATCTAAATATGGCACCCATATTTGTTGGGTTCATAACATCTTCTAAAACAGCAATTCTTCTAGCATCTTTACAAATATTCTCTACAGAGGGTAAAACGGGGCGTTGCATGGCACATAATACACCCCTTGTAAGCTGAAAACCGGTAAGCTTAGTTAAAACATCAAATTCAGCAGTAAAAATAGGGACCTCTGAGCATCTTTCAACAATGTGCTTTGCTTCCCCTTCAATATGCTTTTTTTCCAGCAAAAGAGAAATGGGTATATAGCCGGCATCAAGAGCTCTTTCTACAACTTTTGGACTTTCTGCAATAAATATTCCTTTACCGGGCTCGTGTCTGTTCAGCAATTGATTTTCAGTTAATCTGGCATAAATATCCAGTTCGTTAGCATTAAAATCTGTAATTTCAATAATATTGTTCATAATTTTACCTCGCGGGTGTATTTTGTAAATTTAATTATAACAAAGGTGTTTAGTTACTTTAGCTGCATTTATTTTACTAATATTAATTTAGTATGACATATATAATAAGCAATGCATAATATATTTGCAAGTAAAGAATAGCTGTATTTATAGGCAATATGGCGGAAATATTATATATTTAGTACATAGGACCCTGGGTTTGTATTGCGTTTATTTTTTTTCTGTGTTATTATATGCAAAATTAAAATAATGAAAACTGCTACCGAGTAGTAGAATGTTGAAAGCATTCGTTTACACATCGTTAGGTCTTAGAAGATGTGTATGCGGATGCTTTTTTAGGAGGTTATTATGTCTAAATTGAAAAATTATTTTTCAATGTCTGAAATGATTTTGTGGTGTTCCTCGGTAATGATGATTATAATTTCATTTTGCGCTTTTGACAGAGAAAATTATTTGACACTATTCGCATCATTGATTGGTGTAACATCACTTATTTTTAATGCAAAAGGGAATCCCGTAGGACAATTTTTAATGATAATATTTAGTTTGATGTACGGAATAATATCTTTTAATTTTTCTTATTATGGAGAAATGATTACATATCTTGGTATGACCATGCCCATGGCAATTTTTGCACTTATATCTTGGCTGAAGAATCCCTATAATGGAAACAGGGCAGAAGTAAAAGTGAACACTATCAGTAAAAAAGAAAGCGTATTTATGTGGATAGGCACTATAGTAATTACAGTTTTGTTTTATTTCATCTTGAAGCATTTTAATACTGCCAACATAGTGCCGAGCACACTTTCTGTTACAACAAGTTTTATTGCAGTGTATCTTACATTTAGAAGAAGTCCTTATTTTGCGTTGGCGTATGCTGGAAATGATATTGTCTTGATTATCTTATGGATACTGGCAAGCGCGAAAGATTTTCGATATATATCTGTAGTTGTATGCTTTGTTGCCTTTTTGGCAAATGATATATATGGTTACATCAATTGGAAAAAAATGAAAATATGGCAGGAGAGAAACTGTTAAACAAATTCAAATTAGTGGTAAACACAAGCCAAACGAGAAGATATTGAATGGTTAGTAGAACTGAATAATTGATTGGATATAAGACAGTAACTAAGTGATTGGTTGCTGTCTTATATTTATGGTCTAATAACAAGTGGGTTTAGAGATAATTATGGGCAGCAAGATGGAAGTGTGATATACTTAACAGAGAGAAAAATTTGAAGTTTATGGAGAAATTAAGATATGACAAATGGAGAAAGAGCAAAGCAGATTATTGATAAATATGGTTTTGATTTTAATAATATACCCAAGAATGATGTAATTGAATTGATACAAAATGAAATAGTAAATTATCA
>SVED01000046.1 GCA_015057515.1 Lachnospiraceae bacterium | reverse complement strand
CACTTCAATCACTTAATACAAGAATATTCAAAGAATGGCTTCCGGGAAATCCGGACTACGAGATTAGTGGCAATGCCAATGTGGAGTGGTATGACTGTGTAAATGGAGAGAAAACAGACGCTGACTACCATAGCGCAATTTGGATTCCTGTAAAAAGAAAATGATAGAAATATGGGAAGATAGAGCAATGATGGGAGAATACATCATCTATTAGAGATAAAGAATAATATTCTTAATTATGGTTTGGAGAAGGATTATGACAATTATATCCATCGTGATGATATGGAGTATAGGTTGGCTCGTAAAAGGCAAGTGATGAAAGAAAGGTTGTAGAAGAAGACAAGGAGCAATAGATAGGATGCAGGGCTTAAAATGCCCTGTATTTTATTGATGAATTATGCTAATTGATATGATATAATCTTTGGTACCTGCAATCACGAAAATATTGAGGTTGTATTGTTGAAAGATTTTGCTATAATACCCACATAAACAAAACATTCAAATCAAGGAGATACATATGCTAAAAAAGTACAAGATGCATTTTGATATCCATGGTGTAGTTAATTTCATTGTATAAATGTAATGGCGCAAAGATATGACCCAAATCACACGAAAACACTATATCGACAATTTAAGATGGATAATACTCCTAGTTCTTATACCTTACCACACCGCAATGGCGTGGAATGCATGGGGCGAGCCAAATTACATTTTATTTGGGGGAAATAAGCTGATTAGCAGTGTCATAGTATTATTTAGTCCTTACTTTATGCCCTTGCTCTTTGTGTTAGCCGGAGTGAGTACCAAGTATGCTATGAAGAAGAGGACAAATAAAGAGTATCTAGTAGACAGGGTGAAAAGGTTGCTTGTTCCTTGCCTGTTTGGAACCATAGTTTTGATGCCAATTATGTCTTACATAGCCCATAGGTTTAATTACTCTTATGAGGGAGGATTCCTTCGCCATTATGGGGTGTTCTGCACAAAGTTTACAGATTTGACTGGAGCAGATGGAGGATTTTCTTTGGGACAGTTCTGGTTTGTATTGTATTTGTTTGTCATATCAACTGTGGCATTAGGTATACTAATCTTAAGTGGGAAAAACACTCCTAAGGAGGAAAAAGAAATTCCACTCTGGATTGTTTGTCTGCTGGGATTACCATTACCATTTTTAAGCGAGATACTCTCCATAGGTGGGAAAAGCCTTGCGGAATTTACATATCTTTTTATGGTGGGCTACTATGTGTTTGCCGACGAAAAAATAGTTAGTAAGACAGAGAAGAATTGTTGGTTACTGCTTGTAATTGGCTTGGTGGCAACCGTTTTAAATGTGTACCTTTTCCTCTGGTCTGATAAGGAATTTGCTACTCTTAATACCGTTGCCAAGTATGTGTCCGAGTGGATTATGATAGTTGCTTTAATCGGGGTGGCGAAGAGATTTTGGAACTTTAGTGGAAACGTATCAAACTATATGAACAAAAGGTCGTTCCTGTTTTACATTTATCATTTCATATGGGTTGTTTTGTTCCAGTACATATTGTACGAAATTGTTGGAGAAAGTACTGCTGTTTTGTTTGTTGGTACTGTGATACTAGCGTATGTGTCAACTTTTGTTACTTGCGAAATAAGCATCAGGATACCATTTTTGTGTTTCCTTACAGGAACGAAATATGGTTCGAAGAAATGAGTAGGTGGGGAAAGATATGAATAATCCATGGAAAGATATTAATTTATCTGATTATGAAAGTCATATGGCACTGGATTCAGTCAAACAGCTACAGGCAATGAATCAGATGATGAAAGGACAATTGAATAAATATGCTATACAATCAGTTATGATACTTGGTATTGCAGGTGGAAATGGATTAGAACATATTGATTCGAAAAAGATAAAAAAGGTTTATGGTGTAGATATAAATGCTGAATATTTGGCAACTACTAAAGAACGGTATAAGAAGCTATCCAGTATACTGCAATGCCTTTGTGTAGATTTAAATAGTGAGACAGAAAAACTACCACAAGCAAATCTTTTGATAGCAAATCTACTGATTGAATATATTGGATATGAGTGTTTTCAAAAAGCAGTAAAGGTAGTAAATCCTAAATATGTATCATGCATTATTCAGATTAATACAGATGACAGTTTTGTGT
This sequence comes from Lachnospiraceae bacterium, assembly GCA_015057515.1. Classification (GTDB taxonomy): domain Bacteria; phylum Bacillota; class Clostridia; order Lachnospirales; family Lachnospiraceae; genus Coprococcus_C. Next base: position 15,450 of record SVED01000046.1, on the reverse strand, counting down.
CAGATTCACCATATTTACATGTGTTTGATGGCTTGGAAAGTGTCCACCATAATATGGCTGAACAAGAATTGCAAAGCAGTATGGAAACCATAGGGTATCAACTAACTCAGACATTAGAGCATCCGTTACCTAATGGAAAAAAATTAGTTCAATTAGATTTTTGTAGAAATAATATTGTAGAGAGATAAATTTGAGTTTATGGGGTGACGAAGGATGCGAATAAGACCAATATTAAACAAAGAATTAGACGGAAAAAGTTTCCGTAGTTTTTATTATCTGAAAGAAGAATTGGTAAGTTTCTGCAGAGAAAACAACCTACCTGTTTCAGGTGGAAAGATAGAGCTTACAGATAGGATTGCTCACTTTCTTGATACGGGGAAGGTTTTAAAAACTTCCGCAAGAAGAAAAGTAACCACAAACATTGGTTCAATTACTGTGGATACAAAGATTGAACCTAATATTATATGTTCCGAAAAGCATAGAGCATTTTTTAGAGAGAAAATCGGCAAAAGTTTCTCTTTTAACGTCTTGTTCCAAAGATGGCTTAAAAGTAATGCAGGAAAAACCTATGGAGATGCTATCGAAGCATATTATCAGATCCTAGAAGAAAAGAAAAAGGGAAAGACAACTATAGATAAGCAGTTTGAATATAACACATATATTAGAGATTTTTTTGAGGATAATCAGGGGAGAAGCTTAGAAGAAGCTATTGTATGTTGGAAATATAAAAAGAGTTTACAGGGACACAATCGCTATGAACAGAATGACCTTATTGCGTTAGAAAAATGATTTCACAAATTTCATGAAGAGGTAGTGCAGAATGGAAGAGAAAATAACTTTATGTGGTGATAATTGCATAGAGTGCCCTAGATACAATGCCCATAGTGAGGAAGAACTTCAAAATGTAGCAGAGTTATGGTACCGAGTAGGTTGGCGAGACCGTATTGTATCCAATGAAGAAATCAGATGTGAGGGATGTTCTTCTCATAAAGCTTGTACATATCATTTGGTGGACTGCATAGAGGAGCATAATGTAGAAAAGTGCAATCAGTGTGGAGAGTTCCCTTGTGAGAAGATTAGTAGTATGTTGGAGCGTTCCAAGGATTATCAGAGACGCTGCAAAGAAGTTTGTTCGGATGCAGAGTATAAGATGCTGGAGAAAGCATTTTTTGATAAGGAAAAAAATTTGAGGAAGTAAGGAAGAGGTAGGGCTGATGGTACTTTTAGTAGTCGATACACAGAAATTAATAACTAATTCAAACTTATACAATTTTGAAGTTTTTGAAAATAGTGTAAAAACGTTGATTGAAGCAGCCAGAGGAAATAATGTCGAAGTTATCTATGTAAGACATGATGATGGTGCCGGTGCAGAATTAACAAAAGGAACACCTGGTTTTGAGATATATGAAGGTTTTGAACCAAGAATTGAGGAAAAGATTTTTGATAAGACTGTAAACAGTTCCTTCAAAGGTACTGGCTTGTTAGAGTACCTGAAGGAAAAGAATGAACATACTGTAGTAGTTGTAGGTTTGCAGACAGATTACTGTATTGATGCAACAATCAAGTGTGGCTTTGAACATGGTTTTGAGATGATCGTGCCAGAACATGCAAACACCACATTTGACAATTCGTTTATGACCGGTGAGAAAAGCTACAGATATCACAATGAGTTTATGTGGAAGGGTAGATATGCAAAGTGCATTTCTGTGGAAGAAACCATAGATATGATGAAGAGGTAGTGCAGGATGGAAGAGATTATTAGAAAGTATTTTAAGTGCTGGATTGATAAAGATATTGATAGTATAAAAGAAATATTTAGCGATGATATTATTTACAGCGAATGTTATGGTCCGGTATATAAAGGTGTTGGCCAGATAATCAAGTGGTTTGAGGACTGGAACCAGAAAGGTACTGTTCTGAAGTGGGATATAAAGCAGGTGATTAGTTCTGGGAATACCTCTGTTGTTGAATGGTACTTTAAGTGTGACTACGATGGTAATGTGGATGGATTTGATGGAGTTACCATTGCTGAGTTTGATGCGGATATGAAGATTTGTAATTTAAAGGAGTTTCAGTCGAAGGCAGAGCATTATTATCCGTACGGGGATAGTAGTGAAAATGTTATGTAAGGTTACTTCTTGTTATATTATATCTGGATTGGTCTTTTGATACGGAGCTTATCATAGTTGTTACAGAAATCTCCGTAAAATAACTGAAGTTATACTCTGAATTTATATGGAATTCTATAAAAGTACGGAGAGTATAGTTGCTATAGTAGAATCATCCGTAAAATCACCGCAAGTTTACAGATATTCCTACTGCACATTCCTGAATAATACGGAGAATATCATAGTAGTAACATATTTCTCCGTAAAAATACCAGAATTACATAAGAAACTTAAGTGGAATTCTGCGATAATACGGATATATTTCAAGTTGATGCATCAATCTCCGTAAACGAAGCTTGATTTCAAAGAGATTGTTGCGCCAATTATCATAAAATACGGAGAATAGTTTAGTATATGCCAAAATCTCCGTAAAAAGGAGCCCCCTATGACCATTAAAGCGATAAAAGGCGATATCACAAAAACAAAAGATGTACAAGCTATGGTAAATGCGGCCAACACAAGTCTTCTTGGTGGTGGCGGTGTTGATGGTGCCATACATAGAGCAGCAGGACCCAAGCTTCTTGAGGAATGCAGAACCCTTAACGGTTGCAAGACAGGAGAAGCAAAGATAACTAAAGCCTACAATCTTCCTTGCGATTATGTTATCCATACTCCGGGCCCTATATGGCGTGGCGGAGATAACAATGAAGATATGCTTTTAGCAAATTGCTATTACAATTCTATGAAGCTTGCTATAGAGCATAACATAAGAACCATAGCATTTCCTTCTATTTCTACGGGAGTATATAGCTTTCCTGTGGACAGAGCAGCAAAGATTGGGGTTGAAACAGTATATAGATTTATAGAAGAACATCCAGGCAAGATAGATTTAGTAGAGTGGGTTTTATTTGATGATAGAACATATGATGTGTATGATAAGGCAATAAGAAAGTAGTATACAATTTGAAGGTGCTACTATAAAGAAAAGCATATAAGTAAAAAAGGTTTCCCAATCCTTCCAAGGAATTATCCTTGGGAGGATTTTTTATCAAAATGTGCTAAATTGGGTTTGTAGATTGTCTTATATATGAGATCTCAAATTATATGCTAGGAGGTGATATAGTGACAAAGGAACAGGTGTTGGAGTTATTTAAAATGTACTCAGACAATGTATACCGTTTTGCTATTTCGTATACAGGTTCTGTAGAGCTTATGTATGATAGAGATGGAAATTATGTGTCAAATATGATGAACATACGTGGAGAACAACCATGGCATTATATAGCTATGGATGCAGAAGGTGTGCCAACTGGAAATATTTATTACGATGAAGAATATGCGACTTCCTTTTTTGTGTCTCTTCATAATGCACAATAATTGTGATTATGTTATAATGTGATGTGAACACTATTAACATTACATAGTAGATTTAGGTGAATTACTTTCGGAGGTTTAACATGCAACAGACCTATGATTTGACAGAAGGTAAAGTATCCAAGTTAATATTAAAATTCTTCTTTCCTATTTTTTTAACTAACATGCTACAGCAGCTATATAATGTGGCAGATACAGTTATTGTGGGAAAAGGATTAGGTGATAATGCCCTGGGAGCCGTTGGAAATATGTCCTCCCTGACTTATTTTGTTATTGGATTTTCAAATGGTCTGACAGGGGGCTTTTCCATAATATTTGCCCAGTATTACGGTGCAAAAAAGTATGATGCATTAAGGCGTTCAATAGCTACTGCCATAAAACTTTGTTTTATGATTACTGTAGGCTTGACTGCAGGCAGTATTATTGCCCTTAGACCAGTGCTTAATCTTTTACAGACATCTAGTTTGATTATTGATGATAGTCTTACCTATGGATATGTGATTTTTGGTGGCCTTATAGTGACCATAGGTTATAATTTATGCGGAGCTATCCTTCGTTCCTTGGGGGATAGTAAGACACCTTTTATAGCTATTCTTATATCCACCATAATTAATATTATATTAAACCTTATATTTATTTTCGTTTTTGATATGGGAGTATTCGGTGTAGCCATAGCTACAATTATAGCCCAGTTTATTTCTATGTTAATGTGCCTTAAGAAGTTAAGAAGAATAGACATTATTAAGCTTAAAAAAAGTGATTTTACCTCGGACTTTCATATGGGCTTGAACCTTATTAAAAATGGTGTACCTATGGCACTTATGAATTCCATTACCTCTATAGGTATCATGGTTATACAATATTTTGTAAATGGTCTTGGAGTTGCCTATACCTCAGCTTACTCTGCATGCGGCAAATATATAAACCTTTTTATCGAACCGGGGTGTTCCACAGGAATAGCAATGTCCGCCTTTACCAGTCAGAATTACGGAGCAGGAAAGTACAAGAGAATTAGGGAGGGTTTAAGAGTCAGCCTTATCATTGTTACTATTGCATATCTTATTTTGGGTACTGCCATGGTTCTTATACCACGAACCTTAGCAGGTTGGATGCTCTCCGGTGCAAAGCCAATTAGTTTAGTGGCAGAGTTTATGCCAATATGTGGTTATACATTGATATTCATAAACTTCCTCTTCGTATATCGAAGTGGTTGTCAGGCTATGGGTCATCCCTTTGTTCCTATGATTTCGGGCATATTGGAAATGGTAATCCGAGTTGCTGTGATCTTACTTTTTGTATCCAAAATCGGTTTTGTGGCAACTGCCTGGTCAAATACAGTTGCCTGGCTTGGGGCTCTCATATTGAATTTTATAGCTTTTGAAGTAAATCTTCGCAAAAAGGAAAGAAGTATAAAATATATGTGAAGCCAGCAGTAATGTATATCATAGTTTATGATAAAATATAACTACGTAAGGATAGGGAATGTATGTACAAAAGGTATATAATAATTGGTTTGGTTTTTGTGTTGATTGTTAATTTGCTTGCATGGATATGCCCTGCTATGTGCGATTGGTACACCCTTAACGTAACTCCTGTAATGGTGAATGTATTCGGAAGATTCTCAGATATATTTCCTTTCTCTGTGGGTGAAATAATGATAGTGCTGGGAATTGTTTTGGTGCTTATATCAATAGTTATAGGAGTACTTTTTATCTTCTTTAGAAAGAAAACGGGTTATGCTAAGTTTACTAAGAAGTTTTATAAAGTCTTTTTCTCAATTCTTGTAGGGGTTTGTATTGTCATGACGCTAAATTGCTCTATATTATATCACTGTACCCCTATTGACCCAAATCCTAAGGTGGATTATCGAACATATACAGCAGAAGAATTAGAGATTTTGAGAAATTATATTGTGGAGAAATGCAATTATTATGCTGAGCTAATGGATAGAGATGAAAAAGGCTATATCATATATGATGGTGACCTGCAGAAGGAAGCTGTCAATGCACTTCACAATATTTCTGACCAGTTTCCTAAGCTAAAGGGATATTATCCGGATGTTAAAACTCTGCTTTTCTCAGACTTACTTAGTCAAGCATATACGGGAGGATACTATTTTCCGTTTTCCGTTGAGGCAAATGTAAATGGTAATATGTATATAGCAAATTATCCGGATGCCTATTGTCATGAACTTAGTCATTTGCACGGGTACATATACGAAGATGAAGCTAATTTTATTGCTTATATGGCTTGTGTGAATAGTGAAGATGCATTCTTTAAATATTCCGGGTATTTAGGAGTTTTAATATACGTTGATAATGCCTACTATGATGCTATCAATCAGGACATGGATAGATATAATTCACAGGTGATAGTGGACTCTATGGTATGGGATGATACAATATTTCTTACTGAAGAAACCTGGGAGGAAGTTGAAGAGGATGCTTTTATAGACACAGAGACGGTAGAAGAAATCTCAGATGAATTTACAGAAGCAACTCTGAATCTAAATGGGGTAGAAGAAGGTATGGTTAGCTATAGTAAGGTGGTAGATTTGCTTTTACAGTACTATGATGGGAAACTATATTAACCTTACAAAAATGAAAGGTTAATATAAGAAAGATAAATGGTTACTTTTCCAAAGATATATTATTATGTGTACATAACAAAGAAACAATAAACAACAAACAAATATATCAAATAAGGAAGGTAATAATTATGATGAACAAGAAAGATAATTTAGAAAAAATTTTAAAGGTAGTAGCAATTGTTTTAGGATGTATTGTGGTAGCGGCACTTATTATGTATGGATACTTTAAAATTAGAATGTATGAGATAGATAACAATGTAAACATCTTACAGTATGTGTACTTGGCAATAGGTGTTATTATATTTGCATCTAGCTGTAGCGGTTTTTTTCTTGAAGAAGAATGTAAGAAGTGTATGAGTGAGTAAAGAATGAGATATAAAAATAAAAAGCTTATGACCATAAATGTAGTTGCTGGTCATAAGCTTTTTATTATTTTGCAATAAAATTTATAATATTTCTTCAATAAATATAGTACGTTCCTTGCCTAAATCGATAATTTTATCCTCACTTATAGGACGGTTTACACGATTGTAATATATCTTCACAATAGGTCGCGGTCCTTCATTTTTACGGATATTGGAAACGATGCCAATTTCCTTGGTAGATAGGCGAACCATCTCACCAAGAGGATATATAGGGATATTGTTTACAAAGGCAGAAACTACGGCAGGGTCATAATATATTCCACTGGTTCCGTATAGCTCCTCTACAGCCATATAAGGCGGTTGCTTTTTGGTTATGGCGTCGGCGTAGCTGGCGCAGACGCTTATGATTCTGGCTAAGATAGGTATGTCCTCTCCAACCAGCTGCTTCGGATAACCACTGCCATCCCATCTCTCGTGATGGTATTGAATGCAGTTAGCGATAATCTTAGGTATATTGTGCTGAAGAGCAAAGTAATAGCCATAGGTTGGATGCTCTAGCCATAGCTTTTCTTGTTGAGGTGTAAGAGTTTCTAGACCAACTAAGGTAGGCATTTCTGCTAAACCAATATCGTGAAGAAGACCTCCTATAATAGCACCTATGATTTCTTCGTTGCTAAGTCCCATACATCCTGCTATAAGTCCACTTAGCACTCCTGTATATATGCTTGAATCATACAGTTTCTCTTTGTTTATGATTCGAAGCTGCACAAGAAAGTCAAGCACATACTCACTTTTGGCAATTTGGACAATAAAACGCTCTAAGTTGGCAGCAACCTTTACTACTGTATCATTTTTGTTTGCTTCAGGGTTTTTTGGCGCTGTAGAACGTAACTTTTGAATATAGTCATTTACTAACATTTTCTGCATTTTGTCGAATGGAGAAACGAAAATGGTATTTCTGTCCTTTATGTGAACTTCAGTGATGTTGAGCTCTTTTAATTTGTCGATGTTTCTGAGCGTAAGAATAGAGCCGGATTTGAGTAGGCATTGATTGTTTTCAGGTGAAATGATAGCTTGTTCAATTTCCATGCCAGCTCTTACGTCAAGTATATTTATTAAGCTCATAAAATACTCCTTTTTTATGTACTGAAACATAAGTTACAAATATATTATACTCAATTACATATATGTACGCAATATGACAATACTATTTTTTTGTAAGTAAAAAAAATAATTTTCTTATATATAACAATAAGATATTTTGTTTCTATTGTGAAGATTTGTATGATATAATGTTGTGCAAGTGTAGTACATATAAGTATTTGGGATGAAGGTGATTTTATGGTATACAAGAATATAGCAGTTTTAATAACAGGACTTGACTCAGAGGCACAGGTTGAGTCTTTGAGAGGAATAGAAGAATATGGAAAGAAGAATGGGTACAATATAGTGGCTTTTTCCTGGTTTACAGGAGCTACAGAACGAGACAAGTACAATCTGGGGCAGGTGAATATTGCCAATTTACCAGATTTAAACCTATTCGATGGTGTAATAGTTTTTGGAAATGCCTTGCATATGGAAAATAACAAAAACTTGCTGGAAGAGGTTTTCTCCAATCTCAAATGTCCAGTTGTTGGAGTTGGATGTAAGATTGCGGGAAGTCATAGCATATGCACAGATGGATACACAGCAATGAAAGAAATTGTGGAGCATTTCATTGTGGAGCATCATATGACAAGAATTAACTTTGTCCGTGGTATAGAGGGCAACTATGATGCAGAAGAGAGATATAGAGCATATAAGGATGCTCTTAAGGAACACAATATTCCTTTTGACATAGAGAGAGTGAGTCAGGGTGATTTTTATGTCCTTGCTGCAGAACAAGCTGCAAAGGATATAATGGCTTCAGATTTAGAATTTCCAGAGGCAATAGTTTGTGCTAACGATATTATGGCACTTACAATATGTGACGTTCTGACAAAAAATGGCTATAATGTTCCAGAGGATGTGGCTATAGCAGGATTTGATTATACGGTGGAAGGCCAAATACATAGTCCTTCTTTAACAACAGTTCGCAGTCGCTTCCGTGAGTTAGGAATAGAAGCTTGTAAAATTGTGGATCAAGTTCTGGCAGGTGATACAGAATGTCATGATGTATATATGCCAGATGAGGTTGTTTATGCTGAAAGTTGTGGGTGTATAGGTTCTGGAAGTGATAGAAATAGTGTTTACTCACAAAAATACTACAGCGCTGAAGTTGAACAGCGAAAGATATTATATCAAATTATTACTCTTGAGAAAAACATAAATCATGGAGAGACTTTTGAAGATTGGTGTAATTCCCTTATTCATTTTTGTGAACAAGTGAATCCAACAGAATTTTATTGTTGCGTTAACGAAAATTTTAAAGAAATGGTATACGAATCAGATGCTTTGTTAAATGATGAAGATAATACGCTCTCATATACTGAAAAAGTAAATGTCATACTGTCCTACTATAAGGGTAAATTCAAGAAGGAAAGAAGCTTTGAATCCAAGTTGGTTTTAGATAAATTATTTCAAGATAATTCATCGCCAAAGTTGTATGTTGTTTCCCCGTTCAATTATTTGGATAGAACTTTTGGCTACTTTGTTTTTGGTGATAGTGAGTTTCCGATTAACAACCCACTATATATACATTGGCTGATAAATATGGGACATTTCATAGAAAATATCAGAAAAAATCATCTTCTGAAAAATGTATCAGCTAAGTTGGATGAGCTTTATATAAGAGATTCTCTTACAGGTGTATACAATCGTTTTGGTATGGAAAGATTCTTTTCGGATATTAAACAAAAAGGTATTGTGTCAAAGCTTTCTATGCAGCTTTCCTTTGTTGATCTTGATGGTCTTAAGGAAATAAATGACAAATATGGACATGAGGAAGGCGATAAAATCATCAACCAAGCGGCAAGAATTATGAAGGAGAATGCCGGAAAATATTATGTGGTCAGATATGGTGGTGATGAATTCATAGTTTTAGGTCTTTGTAGAAACGAGAAAGAAATTGAAGATTACTGGAACAAGGTGCAAAAAGATGTTGACCTGTATAACGACCTTAACAAAAAAGAAGTGAAGCTTTCGTTAAGCTATGGCTATGATATCTTTCCGGTCAGACCAGAGATTACATTACAGGATTGTATAATTGTGGCAGATAACAAGATGTATGAGAATAAAAGTGCAAAAAGAAATAAATTATAGTTATACAAAAAAGATAAAAGTTTTTAATACTTTGTGTGGCACAATACTTACTTTTTTGATATACTAGACAATATGCTGAAAAAATGATAATAGGGAATGACTAAACGGAGGTAACCAAATGAAAGCATACAAAGATATGAACAAAGATGAATTGCTTACATTAAAGGCTGCATTAGAAGAAGAGTATAAGGTAGAGGAGTCAAAAGGACATAACTTGAACATGGCTAGAGGTAAGCCTGGTTTTTCACAGCTTGACTTGGCTATGCCTATGTTAGATGTAGTCAACAGCTCTTCTGATATGAGAACCGTACTGGGTAACGATACCCGTAACTATGGTGACTTAGACGGCATCGGTGAATGTCGCAAGCTTATGGCGGATATGATGGGAGTGAAAAAGGACAATGTAGTTGTATGTGGTAACTCCAGTCTTAATATTATGTATGATACAGTGTCACGTTCTATGACTAAGGGAGTAAATGGTTCAACACCTTGGTGCAAGTTAGATAAGGTTAAGTTCTTATGTCCAGTACCTGGATATGACAGACATTTTGCCATTACAGAGTTTTTTGGTATTGAGATGATTAATATACCACTTTATGATAATGGCCCTGATATGGATATGGTGGAGAAGTACGTAAATAGTGATCCTGCTGTTAAGGGTATATGGTGTGTTCCTAAGTACTCAAATCCAACTGGTATATCATATTCAGACGAGGTTATAAAGCGTTTTGCAAATCTTAAGCCTGCTGCTGAGGACTTCCGTATATACTGGGATAACGCGTATTGCATTCACCATTTATATGATGATATGCAGGATGAGATATTGAACATTCTTGACGAGTGTGAGAAGGCTGGTAATCCAGATATGGTTTATATCTTCTCATCAACATCAAAGATAAGTTTCCCAGGCTCAGGTGTATCTGCAGTAGCATCATCCCTTGCTAATATAGATTTTATAGAAGCACAGATGACTATTCAGACTATTGGTCATGACAAGATTAACCAGCTTAGACATTCAAGATTTTTCAAAAACATAGATGGACTTAAGGCACATATGAAGCTTCATGCTGAATTACTTCGCCCTAAGTTTGAAGCGGTACTTAACACATTAGAATCTGAACTTTCTGGCTTAGAGATTGGAACATGGATTAAACCACGGGGTGGATATTTTATATCATTCGATGCGCTTCCTGGATGTGCAAAGAATATCGTTGCTAAGTGTAAGGCACTTGGAGTAGTGCTTACAGGTGCAGGCGCAACCTTCCCATATGGCAAGGATCCTCAGGATTCAAATATCCGTATAGCACCATCTTTTCCAACCCCAGAGGAGATGGAAGCAGCTGCAAAGGTATTTGTACTTTGCGTAAAGCTTGCTAGTGTGGAGAAACTTTTACAGGATATGTAAGAAATATTTATATAAAATGTATAAAAAGTCAAAAGAACAATTAGTTCTTTTGACTTTTTTGTTATTTATTTTTCCTTTTTCTACAAAATGTGTTGACATTTGGTGGTGAAATGTTATAATAAAACCATCTTGAAACGGGTTTCATAAGTTAATATGTACATCGAATAGTAGATGGATAGGGGGATGATATTATTGGCGAGTATTAGGGAAGTTGCAAAACTAGCGAATGTTTCTCCAGCTACAGTTTCTAGGGTTATGAATGGTACGGCAAATGTAGATGCAGATAAAAAGGAACGGGTTCTTAGGGCTATAGCTGAAACCGGTTTCGTTCCAAATGAGGTTGCAAGATCTCTTTTTAAAAAATCTGCCAAGACTATCGGTCTTATAGTTCCTAGTATTGAGAATCCATTCTTTACTCAGTTAGCTAGTGTGATTGAAAAGACAGCAGATGAATATGGTTATAGATTACTCCTTTGCAATACAGGCAATATGGTTGAAAAGGAAAAAACTATGATACAGATGCTGACATCTATGAATGCGGACGGAATTATAATCACTACCAGCAACGAAGAAGTAAAACCATTAGTGGATGCTTGTAACATACCAATAGTCATTACAGACCGACGTTTGGAAAAGGTAATGAGTTGCGATTATGTACACTGTGATCACTATGAGGGTGGTAAGCTTGCAACTAAGCATCTTGTTGAGTGTGGCTGCAAGAATATTGTTTGCTTAAGAGGGCCACAGGATGTATCAAGTGCAAAAGCTAGATATGAAGGCTATAGATATGTTTGCAAGGAGTTGCATATTAAAGAGCAGTTCATGGATTGTGATTACGATTTTGAACAGGGACTTATAGTGACAGAGAAGCTTTTAGAACAGTTTAAAGATGTAGATGGCATTATAGCTTGCAATGATATGGTAGCCATATCCGTATACAAGGTTCTTCATAAGAGAGGAATAAAAGTTCCGGATCAGGTTCAGCTTATTGGATTTGATGATGTACAGCTAGCAAGACTATTGACACCAGAGCTTACGACTATTGCCCAGCCTATTGATGATATTGGTAAAAAAGCAGCAGAATTGATTATCAACAAAGATAAATCTAATGTAGACAAGCAAGAATACATTTTTAAAGGACAATTAGTAAAGAGAGAAACTACAAAAAACTAAAAGGAGGAGTTATATGAAAAGACAGGGAATTCTTAATAGCGATATATCTAGAGTTTTATCCTATATGGGACATACAGATTGTATCGCTGTTGGTGACTGCGGATTACCTATTCCGGATGAGGTTGAAAGAATTGATTTAGCCCTCACATTCGGTGTTCCAACATTTATGGATACCTTAAAGGTAGTTAAGCAAGATATGAAGATTGAGAAAATTGTTTTAGCCGAGGAGATTAAAACAGCCAATCCAAAGGTGCTTTCTGAGATAGAAGAACTATTTAAGGGTGAGGACATAGAGGTAGAGTATGTTACTCACGTAGAACTCAAAAAGCAGACTAAGGATTGCAAAGCTGTTATTAGAACCGGCGAAACTACACCATATGCAAATATCATTTTACAGTCAGGTTGTATATTTAGTTAAAGGAAAGGGGGACGGTCCAATATGAATATTGAAATGAAGGGCATCAACAAATCCTTCGGTAGCAATCAGGTATTAAAAGATGCAGGATTTCTTTTAAAGGATGGCGAGGTTCATGCACTTATGGGCGAAAATGGTGCAGGAAAATCAACGTTGATGAAGATTCTAACAGGTGTTTATACTAAGGACGAAGGTACAGTTATCGTTGATGGAGAAGAGGTTACATACAAGTCTCCACAGGAAGCTGAAAAAGCAGGTATCGTATTTATCTATCAGGAGATAAATGCACTCTTCGACTTAACTGTTGAGGAAAACATGTTTATGGGCAAGGAAATCACTAAGAAGTTCGGTATTTGTGATAAAAAGGCCATGAGAGAAAAAGCAAAAGAAGTTATGGATAAGGTTGGTGTTAGCATACCAGTAGATGCAGTTATGTCAGACCTTTCCGTAGGACAGCAGCAGATGATAGAAATCTGTAAGGCACTTATGGTAGATGCAAAGGTAATCATCATGGATGAGCCAACAGCAGCACTTACCGAGAGCGAGACAGAGGGCCTTTTCAAGGTTATTAACCAGCTCCGTGAGAAGGGTGTATCTATCGTATACATATCCCACAGAATGGAAGAAATATTTGCACTTTGCGATAGAATTACAATTCTTAGAGATGGTCAGTACATTGACACAAAGGAAATTAAAGACCTTACTATGGACGATGTAGTTCAGATGATGATTGGTCGTGAGATTGGTGAGCGTTTCCCTAAGAGAGATTCAAAGATAGGTGATGTGGTTCTTAAGGTTGAGGGACTTACAAGCGGTAAGCTATTCCACGATGTGAACTTTGAGGTTAGAGCTGGAGAGGTCCTGGGCGTGGCAGGACTTATGGGTGCCGGTAGAACTGAAATTATGCAGGCCATATTTGGTAACCTTAAGAAGGACAGTGGAAAGATATATATTGATGGTGAGGAAGTAAATATCAAGAATCCTAGACAGGCTATTGCGGCTGGTATAGGATTCGTAACAGAGGATAGAAAGACAGAAGGCCTCCTGCTCGAAAAGAGTATTGCAGAGAATATCGAGATAGCGAACTTAGGCAAGGTATCAAAGGGTGGAGTTCTTAAGAAGGAGATGCAGGACGAGATAGTTAAGAAGGGCATCGACGAATTCAGAGTTAAGTGCTTCGGACCATGGCACGAATGTAACAACTTGTCTGGTGGTAACCAGCAAAAGGTTGTACTTGCAAAGTGGGTATATACAGACCCTAAGATTCTTATCTTAGATGAGCCAACAAGAGGTGTGGATATCGGAGCTAAGAAAGAAATATACGATGTAATCAATGATATGGCAGCTAAGGGAGTTGCAGTGATTATGGTTTCATCAGAATTACCTGAGGTTCTCGGAATGAGTGATAGAATTATGGTAATCCGTGAAGGTGAAGTAAGAGGAATCATTGATGGTAAAGAAGCGGATCAGGCAAAGGTAATGACTTTAGCGACAGGAGGTAGTTTATAATGGAAAAGAGCAAAAAGAGTATAGGCGCGATATTAGGCGAATATGGAGCATATATCGCATTGGTATTATTGGTAATTGTAATCAGTTGCATCAGTCCTGAATTCAGAACAGCAAGCAACTTCTTAAATCTTTTACGTCAGGCATCATTCAATGGACTTATAGCATTTGGTATGACTTGCGTAATATTATCAGACGGTATTGACCTTTCAGTAGGTTCAACATTTGCACTTAGTGCAATCATATGTGCAGAAATGCTTATGCATGGTATGCCTGCACCACTTGCAATAGCAGGAGCACTTTTAGTTGGTACAGTACTTGGTACAGTAAGTGGTATCTTGGTAACTAAGGGACGTCTTCAGCCATTTATCGCAACACTTATTACAATGACAGCTTACCGTGGTATAGCACTTATCATTACAGATGGTAAGCCAATTTCAAGACTTGCAGCTAACATCGAGAGCGAGTCAGGAGCTTTCTTATTCAAGTTACTTGGTAAAGGTAATATCGAATTCGGACCAGCAGATAATCCTTGGTTTGCAATTCCAATACCTGTAATTATACTTTTAATCGCATTAGCAATTTTCTGGTTTATACTTCACAAGACTACATTTGGTAGAAGAATATATGCAACTGGTAGTAATGCAAAGTGTGCTAACCTTGTAGGTGTTAACACATCAAAGACAAAGATTTCAGTTTACGCTATTTCAGGATTTTTATCAGCTCTTGCAGGTCTTATCATGATTTCAAGACTTGATTCAGCTCAGCCAACTCTTGGTGATGGATATGAGCTTGATGCTATCGCAGCTGTTGCACTTGGTGGAACAAGTATGAGTGGTGGACGTGGTAAGATTATGGGTACATTCGCAGGTGTTCTTATCATCGCAGTACTTAACAACGGTATGAACATCTTAGGTGTTAACTCTTACTATCAGGAAGTTATCAAGGCAATCGTTATCCTTGTAGCAGTATATCAGACCGCAAGCGATAATCAGTAGATTAGATGGAGGTATAAAGCATGAAAAATATAAAAAGATTTTTAGCGTTAGCTTTAGTACTTGTAATGATGCTTTCTCTTACAGCTTGCAGAATTACAATAGACGGTGAAAATAATTCACAGAAGAAAAAAGTAACAAATGGTTCAATAGGTTTATCAATTTCAACACAGAACAATCCTTTCTTCGTATCTTTGGCAGATGGTGCAAAGAAGGCAGCAAAGGAGTTAGGTGTAGAACTTACAGTAGTAGATGCTGGTGATGACGTAACTAAGCAGG
>SVED01000114.1 GCA_015057515.1 Lachnospiraceae bacterium | reverse complement strand
TATATGCTTTTATTAGTTCATTTACATTTTTTTCTTTATAAAGCGTACCTATAAACAAAATCGAATTTCTTCCTTCAGAGGTATATGGCAGAGATGCGACTTGAACCGTATTGTTTGCAACAAACATTTTTTGAGGGTTCAAACCCATTGAGGCATACTTTTTAACTGGATAATCGGAATAGAACAACATTGCATCCACTTTTTGGGCATGCTTAAATGTTTCCTTAGCAAAAGGAATAGAAGAGTCATATGGAACGCCGTAGGACGCTGCCACCCCAATTCCCCAGTATATTAACTTATATTTATGCGGAAGGGATTCTAACATAATCATATCAAGCCACCTATAATATGCAATACAAATAACAACATCAAAATCTTTAGCAATCTTATAGTATGATTTTTTTGATACTATTACTGTAGTTCGCTTTACTAACAGATTTATAGGTATTGTTCTTTTGGGAATATAAAGCGGAGTAAATCTTGCATTGGGAGGCAATTCACCCTCTGAATAAATAACAGTTAAGTCAACATAATCAGCAAGCATATTAAAAATGGGCATGCGATAATGAGGTATATATTCTTGTATTAATAAGACTTTCGGTTTGCTCATAAATTTTCAAATTTCAAATTAAGACTATCACACTCGTGTATCTCAATTTATAATTCACTTTAAAGGTTGTATTCAGGTTTATATACTATTACTATTTATTCCGTTTTATAAAATTATAAAGATACTTTCGTTCCTCGCTCCTAAATCCAATAAATAGCAAAATATTTAGCACAACAAATAATGCAACTAATATTTTTAGAAGAGGTGAAAAACCAGTCATATTTATCATGATAATTAACGGGATGTAGACAATCAAAACTGAAATAGATGGAAGATATGCTCTCTTTATCAAATATTTTATGTCAACAGCTACTGATCTCCTCAGCGCAATTTGTTTTAGTAATACAACTATAACTGCAACAATTATATAAGCATATAATAGTGAATATGCAGGCATACCGGCACTAAGAATAAAATAGGCAATTATGATCCCTACAAGCCGCACTGAGTTGACTGCTATCTGATAAAATGCAATTCTCCCAGAAGCAAACACTAATTCTCCAACTCCATTATTCAAGGATTCAATCAATATCTCAATTATCGACAATTGTATAAACATCACCGTATACGGAGGTACTTCTCCTAACCAGATCTGTAAAATATATTCAGGACCGACAAAAAATGGTGTTGCAATAATTAAAATTAGAAAAAAAGACCATTTTGTAACAATTGTTAATAAAAACTCACATCGTTTTAGATTTCCGGCCGCATAGCACTTTGTTATTTGAGGGGCAATCGGTTTTGTAATGTTTAGAGCAAACAGATTTACAAAACTTGTTACAGTATTTGCTAATCCCAACGCTGTGTTGTATATAGTATTAAAAAATGCATTTACAAGAATCGCTGCACCTTGATTCTTTCCAACATATGCCACTACGCCATATGAATTCCACAATGAGAATATAAATACTTCTTTATACTTTTTTATAGATTTTGAAACTTTCCATCTAATTATTTCTGCATACTTAACTTTACAATAAAGAATATAGAATATTGTCGTTAATGCAGTCAAGCCTGACATCATAATTGCATACGCAACCAACTTATTGTTAAATAGCTTCAGTATAAAGACAACAAATGAAAATTTTAATATGTAGCTAATAATATCTATGATACTAAACACTTTAAAATTTTCTTTTGCCATCAGCACCCCCGTATAAGGGACCCCCACAAACGATATTATAGAACCCAAAACAGAATATCTGAATACATTAATAGCATCACTAATATTTCCATCATAGTTAACATAGTTATTAATATACCAATCACCTAACGGAAACGATATACAAACAACAATAAGTGCAATAAAGATTTGAATTATTAGATTAATATTAAACTGTTCATTTACATCCTCTTTATTACCCTTCCCTAAAGCTACAGCAATAAAACGATTAGCCGTTCCTGTAGAAATCGTATTAATTAAAGTAATAAACGATATAATTCCACCTAAAACAGAATATAATCCGTAATCAACAACACCTAACTCTTTAAGGGCATATCTAGTAGTTAATAGACTCAATACCGTTATAATTATTAGTCTGCTATAAAGGATTATTGAGTTAACTACTATAGCTTTATTTGTATTTTCAACGACCATAGTCCATAAAAGTTCTCACTATCCTCCCACAAGCCAACCCATCTCCATAAGGATTAACCGCCTTGCTCATCTTTTCATATGCCTTCTCATCATCGATGAGAGCAGAAACCTCATTGACAATCATGTCGTAGTTGGTTCCAACAAGCTTAACTGTTCCTGCCTCCAAAGCCTCTGGGCGCTCAGTTGTGTCTCGCATAACAAGTACCGGCTTTCCAAGTCCTGGAGCCTCCTCCTGGATTCCACCCGAGTCGGTAAGAACGATTGTTGATTTCTCCATCAGATATACGAAGCTAAGGTATTCCAGCGGCTCGATAAAGAACATGTTGCCAAGGTTAGAGAGATCCTCTCCGAACACTTCGTGGATTGGCTTACGCACGTTAGGGTTAAGGTGCATTGGATATACGAAGTCAACATCAGGATACTTCACAGTCAGATCCTTGATTGCTGTACACATATTAATAAATCCACCGCCGAAGTTCTCTCTTCTATGACCCGTGATCAGCACGAGTTTCTTACCTCCAGCAAGCCTGTTAACATCATAGCCAGCAGTCTTAAGGATTCCCTCAAGTTCAGCGCTTAAAGAAGAATCATTTTTAATCTTATCAACCACCCAATAAAGAGCATCAATTACAGTATTGCCTGTAACTGTGATTGATTCCTCTGCAACAGCCTCGCGAAGCAGGTTCTGCTTGCTGAGTGGAGTCGGAGCGAAGTTATATGTCGCAATGCGACCGGTAATCTGACGATTCATCTCCTCTGGCCAAGGGCTGTAAATGTTGTGCGTACGAAGCCCTGCCTCTACATGGCCGACCGGTATCTGCTGGTAAAAAGCAGCAAGGGCTGCAGCAGTAGATGTAGTAGTGTCACCATGAACAAGTACAACATCTGGCTGTACTTCTTTCAGTACATC
>SVED01000045.1 GCA_015057515.1 Lachnospiraceae bacterium | reverse complement strand
GAATGATTGATTATTCCAAAGATAATGTTATGGGAAGGGTAAAAGAAAATACACTGTTTGGCATTAGAGGTATTATGACAAAAAAAGGAGCAACTGCGTTTGGTAATAACCAATGGATGCCAACCGCCCAAAGTCAAGAGGTGCACCTAGGTGACGCCTACATTTTATCATCTTTGTCAGGAGAGTCTGTGTATTATGATATCGAAATAGTGGACATTGATTTTAGCAAAGAGGCGGGGAACAAAAGCCTTGAAATTAAAATAACTGACCAGCAACTTATTGATCTGACAGGTGGAATTGTACAAGGTATGAGCGGAACACCTATTATTCAGGATGGAAAATTAATAGGTGCCATAACTCATGTAATGGTCAATGATCCTTCAAGAGGGTATGGGATATTCATCGAGTCTATGTTAAATCATGGAAATTAAGAAGGCCGACTGGCCTTCTTTTTTGATGATTTTTGCAATAGCTTGTGGTATGATTTAGAAAAGAAAATCAAACAATCTATCGATGACAGTAGCCGCTTATATGAGCTGTGTGATGCAGTGCACAATTTGCCAACCATTATGGTGGAGAATAAGAAACCTGAGAAGATGATAAAAAGTGTTGTTAAACAAATGAAGTGGAAGGGATAGGTATGAAACATATAGATAATATTTTTGATATGCTTGATTGGAATAAAAGTCTTGAAGAACAGGCCAGAGGTATTGAACTTGCGAAGTCGATAGATGATATTGCGTGTTTTTTGCAGCCAACCGGCAATGGATATAATAAAAATGTTTGGGATAATTGTGCCATAATTGTGTCTCAAAAAGATGATGCCACATTATCAAAATACTTAATATATATGTTGGAATGGCTTCAAGATATGAATTGGCCGGGAGCGCAGTGTATATATGACCGTTTACACTCTTATTCAGATGTGCAGTCGCTCGGTTGTGCACTAAACGAATGTATTAGTAAAGCAAAGGAAACCGTTGATGAAGAGTGGTTAGATAATTTAGAACGCTTTTGTCGAGAGATAAATATAGGAATTGATTGATATGAAAAGATGTTGAAAGCTTCTTTTTTTGATGAGAAAATGCACAAAATGATTATTTAACAACACATATTTTAAGAAAATAGCTAAAAGTGTGTTGTTAACTATGTTAAAATGAGATATACTTATCACAGAAAGGGGTGAAAAGTATGAAACTATTTCGTAGAGAACAATATCTTTCAAAGATTAGAGGTTTTTACCATGATACTGATATAATTAAAGTTATTACCGGTGTCAGAAGGTGCGGCAAATCAAGTCTTATGGAAATGATAAAAGATGAACTTATAGCGTCCGGTACTAGCGAAGAGAGTATTATCTTTATTGATCTCGATTCGCGAAAATATAGAAAAATTAAAACGGATGATGAATTTGAAAAGATAGTAGATGATTTATCCACTACAAAGGAAACAAAATACTTATTTGTTGATGAAATACAAAATATCAAGAATTTTGAGGAAATTATCAATGCTTTTAGAAATGACGGTGATTATTCCATTTTCATTACCGGTTCAAATTCATATTTGCTAAGCGGTGAGTTGGCTACAAAGCTTACGGGAAGATATGTTGAGTTTGAACTTTTTACTCTCAATTTCAATGAATATCTTGCGATGAAAGATTTTTATCAAAAACCTATAAGTGAAAATCTAAATATTGAATTAGACACATTTTTACGAGAAGGTGGATTTCCGCGTACAGTTAGATTTGATACTGCAGAAGAAAAACAGACATATGCAAAATCCGTAATAGAGGAAATATTTGAAAAGGATATAAAGAAAAGAGTTAAGATTCGTAATGTGGAGGTTTTTGAAGCAGTTAGAGGTTTTGTTATAAATAACTACGGGGCGACTATGAGCATACAAAGCCTTCAGCAGTCATTAGAGAAGGTAGGGCTGTCTGTACAGCGTGCTACATTGAAACGTTATATCGACGCATTGGTCGGTGCCAAAATCCTTTATAAATGCGACCGATTTGATATGAAATCCAAAAGAGCTCTAAGCGGGGAAAAAAAGTATTATCTGGCGGATACCTCTTTCTATTTTGCATTTAATACGGATAATCGTATAAATTACGGTCCGGCACTAGAGAATATGGTATATTTATATTCCAGGGGAATGAATTATTTTGTAAGTGTTGGAAGAATTGGCAAGCTGGAGTGTGATTTTATTCTTAGAGATACACAGCAGAATTATTCCTATATACAGGTTACGTATACAATAAATGAGAGTAAACAGACTGAGGATAGAGAATATAGACCGTTAGAAATGATTAGAGATAATTTTGCCAAGTATGTTATGACAACAGACTACTTACTACAGAAGAGAAACGGGATAAATCATATCAATATTTTAGAATTTATTAAAGAGGGCAAAAAATTCTGATTTTTGTCCCTTACTTGACACATTCAGATATTCATCGAGTCTATGTTAAATAATGGAAATTAAGAAGACCATCTGGTCTTCTTTTTTGCTGTTTTAGGTGGTGTTGTATGATATAATAGGAAAAATAAAAAAATTGTTAGATATACAATCTGACTTACGTCTTATTAGGTGAACGCAAGAAACGTAAGAGGAGGAAATCATGGAAGATAAACAAATTATTCAGTTATTTTGTGACAGATGTGAGAAAGCAATCAGTTATATTTCGAAGAAATATGATAAGTATTGTTATAGCATTGCACACAATATTTTAGGTAATTGTGAGGATGCGGAGGAATGCGTGAACGATACATGGCTTAAGGTGTGGAACTTAATTCCGCCTACCATACCTACCTATTTGAGAGTATTTGTGGGTAAAATAGTCCGTAATTTATCCTTTGATAAGTATCGTGCAAGTCACAGCGCCAAGAGAGGCGGAGGTGAAATGCCTATGATTTTGGATGAATTGTCAGAGGTGATTGCAGGTTCTAATGACGTGGAAACGGAATATGAGCGAAAAGAGTTGGTTGCAACCATTAATGAATTTTTATACTCTGTATCGGAACGTGACAGGGATATTTTCGTAAGAAGATACTTTTATGTGGAAGATACGGCTCATATTGCAAAATGTAATGATATTACAGAAAAAAATGCTTTGATGATTTTATCCAGAGTAAGAAGTAAATTGCGTTTATACTTGAGTGAAAGGGAGTATATCTAATGAAAAAAGAGGAATTATTTGAGGCAATCGGTGAGATTGATGATAAATTACTATTACGTAAAACAAGTAGAAAGAAAAACAAATTAAAGGGTTTTATAATAACGACTATGGCTGCTGCGGCATGTCTAGCTCTAGTTGTGGGTGTAGCAGGGCTGATTAATAAAAACGGAGGAAGTAGAAAGGTTCCTGTCACAACTGAATCGGACTCACAGATTCCGGTTGTCAATGAAAAAGGTGAATATCTGGTGCCTTCCTTGGATGGTGGCTTCGGGTGCGATGAAGGCTCAGATATTGAAGTTGTTGAATATACTGATTTGAATCAGGCCGGTATTGCACCTTTGTCAGATGCAAGTAGCGATGACGGAATTAACTTTGGACCGCTTATGCCTATGACTTTTACGGAGGTCAACGGTAATGTAACAGCAGATAGAGATATTACCTATGATTTTACAGATAGCCCGGCTAACGGTATTGCAACTATTGTGGACCAGTATGTTTTAACTAATACTTCCTCAGAAGCACAGACCTTCACATACCTATATCCTTATACGGGTTACAGGTATGAAATTCTTGGGAACAAGCCAGTGGTAACTGTGGACGGTATAGAAAAAATGCCTGCCATTGAGAATGGAATCTACAAGGATTATACTGCATATGGTGAAGCGTCTTCTTATTTGCAGCTAGCTTCAACAGATGACTACCACACTATGTTAAATGATGATGTGGCAGGTACTGCACCTAAGGTGGATGAAGGCGTTATGAATGAGAAGGTCACTGTATATGAGTTCGGATATCCTTTTGAGGAAGAAGCTGTATATCCTACTAAAATGTGTACATTGGTTAGAGTTGCAAAAGAAAATATGAATTCTGTATATTGTGTCAACATGTCCTTGTTGTATGAGGATGAGATGTATGTGTATTATGGATATTTGTATGATGAAGAGGAAGATTTTAAAGTAACATGCATGTTATACCACAAGCCTATGTTGATTTTTATGGATGATGCTCCTGATGATATCACTGCTTTCAATGGCTACTTAAATGAGGAAACCTGGGATTATATGCCAGATGATGAAATAAGTGTGGAAGTCAATGTTTATGAGTGTAGCTTTAGCGAGCTGGCTACAGAGCTTGCCAGTACCAAGCTGGAAGGAACAGAGTATGCATCAGATGAAGAATATAAGGAATTATTCATTGATAAAATGATGATTATGATTTCTGATTCCATTTTATACAGAAGATGCGGTGTCGAATTAGATACAGTATATTATATGACCGGACCAAATTGCGATTTGGCATGGTTTGTAGATGAAGCATGGAGACCGTACGGATTCTATCTGTTAAAGGATACCATCACTGTGCCTGCAGGGGAAAGCATTACAATTCGTTTCGAGTATGACAGAATCGGTAAATATTGGGAAGAGCCGGAAGAAAAGTACAAGGGCATTTTTGGTTATGATAATACCCCTAATTTGGGAACGAATATTACATTTACCGGACAGAGCGCAGCCATTGCAGATAATGGAGATGTTGAAATTGTAGAGCAGAACTATGGTTTTGATTTAGAAAATAATATTCGAGAAGTGGAACTGGAATTGGATGTAGAGAGATATTATATGTATGTGCGATTTATAGATTAAAAAATTAAACAATAATCATAAATGAAAACCAGGGTTGAAATATTTTCAACTCTGGTTTTTCCCTTACTTGACATATTCAAATTTTATCCATAATATGCTGAATCAAAATTAAAGAGAAAAAAATTCTTTTATCTGTCCGCATATAATATTCATAAGGTTAGTACGTGCTTCTACACTTGCCCAACCTATATGAGGAGTTATAAGAAGTCTGGATGTGTCTTTTACTCCTAATAGTGGTGTATTAGGAGACATAGGTTCCATGGCCAAAACATCCAATCCCGCAGCTGCAATCATATTGTCGTTTAAGGCGTCGACTAAATCTTCTTCCACGATAATTGGTCCACGTCCCAGATTAAGCAATATGGTGTGAGGCTGCATTAGGGATAAGGCGTTTTTATCAATAAGTCCCTCAGTATGGGAGTTAAGAGGGGCGTGAATTGATACAATATCTGAGGTGGATAATAGTGTCTCAAAGTCCACCTTAGAGTAGCCTTTTTGGGCTGGTGCATCTGAAGCAGAATAGTATATAACCTTTGCTCCAAACGCAGTGGCTATATCAGCTACCTTTCTTCCAATGGCACCTAGGCCTATTATACCCCAGGTCATACCGGATATCTGGTTGAATCTTTCGGCAAAGTGAGTGAATAAAGTGTCGTTAATATAGTGACCGTCCTTTACGTAGTCATCGTAGTATCTTAGTTTCTCAAGAAGATAGAATAACATACCAAAGGTGTGCTGAGCCACTGATTCAGTGGAATAACCAGCTACATTTCTCCAGGCAATACCGCGACTATCAAGATAATCCTTGTCTAAGTTATTTGTTCCTGTAGCTGTAACACATACTAACTTTAGATTGGTGGCTGTTCCTATGGTTTTTTCGTTGATTGGAACTTTGTTTATAATGAGAACATCTGCATCTTTTACACGTTGTGGTACTTCCTCAATGGAGGTAAAACCATATTCTGTTACATCTCCCAGCTTATAATAAGCCGACAAATCGATATCTTCTCCAATAGTGTTTCTATCTAAAAATACAATTTTCATAGTTTTTCTTTCCCTTCGTCATAATAAAACATTTCATAAAATGATTATATAATATTTTTTTTTATATTTAAATAAATTTCGACATCTTTAGATTCTAATTTGCAATATAATTCCCAATGAAAAATGAAGAAAATTGTTGTCGCATTTTACTGTCAAAACTTGCGTACTGTTACATATTGTACTTGCCTCAAATGGGATTATATAATGGCGTAGAACATCATAAGAGAATTTATTTTGATGAAAATTGATTGTTCCAGAGAGGGAGGATACTATGAAAGTAAATGTACTTGTGGTAAAGCACGATATGAAAAGTGCCATGAGAGTAAAGAAGCAATTAGAACAAAAGAAAAATACATATAATGTGGAATATATTACTGATGGTGAAGAGGCTGTATCAACAATAAAGAAAAGTCGTCCTGATGTAGTTATTTTAGATTTGCTATTACCGAATAAAGATGGGTTAGGAGTAATAGAGGAGATTAACAGTGCAGCAATTTATGGCTGTAAGTTTTTCATAAAGGCAAATGATAGCCAGATAAGATTTATTGAAATGATATGCAAAGGAAAGTCAGAAAATGTTTTGGTGTACATTGTGGAAGAAGGGGTTGTTGAGATTGACTTACCAGAGAGTGTAATGAATGTATTTAATTGTAAGAAAAAGGATGTGATTGTTCATAGAGCTAGTGATGACCTTATAACAAATCAAAATAAACTAGAGATAATGGTAACAGATATTATTCATGAGATTGGAGTTCCTGCTCATATAAAGGGTTATCAGTATCTAAGGAGCTCCATAATGATGGCTGTGAATGACATGGACATACTTAATTCTATAACAAAGCAATTATATCCTACTATTGCAAAGGAACATGGTACAACACCATCCAGAGTGGAAAGGGCTATCAGACATGCTATTGAGGTGGCATGGGGCAGAGGCAAAACAGACACAATTAATGAATTGTTTGGATATTCTATGAATTCAGGTAGACTTAAGCCTACAAATTCAGAGTTTATTGCTCTTATTTCAGATAAAATAAGGTTGGACACAAAAACTAAGAGTGCATAAATAATTACTTTTTATATAAGATGATTTATATTAAAGCGTAAATGAAGGAGAGAAAATATAATGGACCCAAAGGTGAAAATTGTAATTGCTGATTCAGGGCATGAATTATTGTCAAAGCAATTAGTAAATTGCTTGGAAAGCGAGATAGATGTTGTATTTTCTACGGAGGATGGTAATGAAGTTTACAATGCAGTTAAGAAAAATAAACCAGATATTCTGCTAATTGATGTATTTACATCAAATATGGATGGTTTGGAAGTTGTAGAGTTAATAAGAGAAGATGAGGAATTAAACAATATTAAAATTATTTTCTTTGCAACAGTAAGTTCACAAAGAATAATCAGTATGGCTTTTAGCTTAGGGGCAGATTACTATATTATGAAACCTTGTAACACGGAAATATTGGCAAAAAGAATTGTCCAGATGGCAGAAGAGTCGAAATTTGCTCAGGATAGTTACATTTCAAAGGAAGAGGTTGTATCTACTGCTTCCGATGTAAACACTATGGAAAACGATGTAACAGAGATAATACGGGATATAGGTATTCCTGCGCATATAAAGGGTTATCAATATATTAGAGAAGGGATTATTATGGCTATTAAGGATATGAATATGCTAAATTATATTACAAAATTATTATATCCAAGCATAGCGAAGAAATATAAGACTACCTCTAGTAGTGTAGAACGTGCGATTAGACATGCTATTGAGGTTGCCTGGGGGAGAGGTAAAATAGAAACCATTGAAGAATTGTTTGGTTATACCGTAAGCGCTGGAAAAGGTAAACCAACCAACTCAGAATTTATAGCACTCATTGCGGACAAATTGCGCATTCAATATAAGCTTCACGCGTAAAAAAGTGATAAAACTGGAATAATTTTTAAAATAATATTGACGAATAAAGAATACTAAAATAAAATATATAAGTGAATTTTATAATTCTTATTCGGAAGGAGATAAAGTTGTGGCAACACAGGGGACATACGAGAACGGTTCTGGTATGAACAAGAGCAGGAACGGAAACGATTCAAGAAAGCCATATCAAGGTCGTAGACCAAATGGTGAACATGCGGAAGAGGGTAAAAGATACTCTAAGAATGACAATCGTGGTGGAGAGAGAACAGGTAAGTTCTCAAAGCCAAATGGCGGTTCGGGTGGAAGATATAACAACCAAGAAGGTGGACGTCCATCTAGACCAGACAGAGGCGGAAAGGGATACAACAGCAATCCAAAGTTTTCTGGCAAGGATGAGGATGATGAGGATTCAGGAAGAAGAAGTCGTCCTTCAAAGCCAAAGGAGAGCAAGCCATCAGTTTCCATACCTGATAAAAATAAAACTATGATGCGTCTTGAGAAAGAGCAAAAAGGCATCAAGAAAAAGCAGCAATCCAAGAAAAAAGAAAGTAATAGACCACAGCCAAAGGTAAAACGTGCAAACAATGTGAACTATACACGTAATTATGCGAATGGTGATTACGACGATTACGATGATTATTACGATATGTAAAACAAAAAGGACCCAATGTGGGGTCCTT
Source organism: Lachnospiraceae bacterium (assembly GCA_015057515.1). Taxonomy (GTDB): domain Bacteria; phylum Bacillota; class Clostridia; order Lachnospirales; family Lachnospiraceae; genus Coprococcus_C. Next base: position 9,303 of record SVED01000045.1, on the reverse strand, counting down.
TTTTGATGCTTAAAAATTAGTCAATAGAAAAGCTTCCAGTTTCGTCATCGTTGAAAACATAGTATGCCATGTTCTCTTCAGGCTTAACGTATAAGTTTAATGACTTTAAGTCGCCAGCTTTTTTTCCACTCTTTGTCCAAATAGCTTTTGCTGACTTTACTAATGAAGCTTCGTCAATCTGCTTGCCATAGTACTCAATGTAGAATGTTGACTTCATAAGTATCACCTCCTGATAAATAAAAACTACCTTCAAACAAGTATATGATATAACATAAAAGAAAAAAAATCAATATCTGGGTTATATACATAATTTGTGAATGGGAACATAACATTTTCTTGTTTCTTTAACTAATGTATGTTATTATTATCGTAATTATGTTTACTAGTTTGTAACTTGCCGAAGGATACAAGATTAATCATACTTTGTACGGAGGATATTATGGACGAGAATTATCTCGATGACCTTTTAAATGGGGTGTCATCTGGCGGTAAAAAGAATAAAAATATTGACAGTGCTGTGGATATGGATGCCGGCATTGATATTGATATGTCTGATTTGGATGATATAAGCCTTGATGAACTAGACGATTTAGATAATCTTGACTTAGGCGATTTGGATATAGATGATATTGATTTTGATGATTTGGATATTACCAACCTAAATGCAAAAAAACAACAAACATCACAGGAAGATGATGATTTTGATTTAGAGGATTTATTAAAAGCCACTGAGAGTAATCAGGTGACTGAGGAGTCTGTGCCTGTAGACATGTCTATGCCATCTATGACTGAAGAATCAGAAGATTTGCAACAGCCAGATATTATGTCTATGGCTAGTTCTTCGGCAATGGCGGACCAGTTAGATGAAGCTGATGAGCTTGCTATGTCAGATTTGTTTAGTGCGTTAGGTGTTGTTGACGAAGCAACACAGGAAGATACATCCAATGAAGTTAACTTTGACTTTATGGAGAAAGAAATGGATGTATCTAATAATGAACCAAAGAATGATTTGTCCTCAGTAGATGAGTTTGATTTGGATGATTTATTTTCAGCGCTTGGAATAGAGGATGAAGAAAAGTCAGAAGGTTCAGCGTATACATCAGGTGAAGCGGAATTGGACGACCTTTTTAAGGATACTGCAGAGATGTCTTTGGAGGGTGGCGACTTAGATGATATTTTAGATTTGGATGATTTAGATTCTAAGAAACCATCAAAAAAGAAAAAGGGACCAAAGAAAAAGAAAACCCTTTCAGAAATTGTTTTTGGCGAGCCGGATGAGGATGACTTAGAGGAAGAGAGGCTTTATCAGGCAAAGAAAGCTAAAAAAGCCGCTTTAAAAGAAGAAAAAGCAACCCAAAAGTCAGAAATGAAAGTGGTTAAAGATGCCGCAAAGAAAGAAAAGGATGACAAGAAAAAACGTGAAGACCACGCAAAGCTTGAAGCCAAAAAGGTAAAAAAAGCAAAAAAGGAAGCCGAGCTTAGAGCTGAGTTAGAGGCTGAAAAAAACAGTAAGAAGGTCTCAACTCCTGTGGTTATTATAGTATTTACAATATTCATTGCACTTGCCATTTTGGTGGTAGTGGGAACAAAGTCCTTTAATTATAGTCAGGTTATTAAAAAAGCAGCTGATTATTTTGACAGACAAAGATATAGACTTGCTTATGACGAGGTATCAGGTGTAGAGGTAAAAGAAGAGGATGAAAAGTTGCGTGACAGAATATATACAGTTATGTATGTGGAACGCTTGTACGAATCCTATGAGAATAACATATCTCTTGGAAGATATGATATGGCTTTAGATGCATTGCTTCGCGGACTTGAGAAGTATGATGTTCATTATCAGGAAGCCGTTGAGTTAGATATTGTTGAAGATATTGATTCCTGTAGAGCAAAGATAGTTGATGCTCTTGCTTCTGTATATGGGATAACAGAAGTTATGGCCTATGATATTATGACATTGGAAGGTCAGGAGTACTCTTCAAAATTGGAGGAGTATTCACAGGGAATGGGAACAGGAGAGTAAGATGATTTCGATATTAGATTATGATGCAGGCAATATAAAAAGTGTAGAAAAAGCCATACAGTATTTGGGTGAGGAAGCTATTATTACCAGGGATAGAGATGTGATACTCTCAAGTGATAAGGTTATTTTACCGGGTGTAGGAGCTTTTGGAGATGCCATGGCAAAGCTTAGAGAATATAAGCTTGATCAGGTTATATACGATGTTGTAGATAAGAAAACCCCATTTTTGGGAATTTGCTTAGGACTTCAGCTTCTTTACAAGACGAGTGAAGAGTCTCCAGAAGCTACAGGACTTGGTATTTTAGATGGTGAGATTCTTCGTATACCAGAATTACCGGGGCTTAAGATTCCTCAGATTGGTTGGAATTCACTTAATATTACTCCGGGTGCCAAGCTTTTTAAGGATGTCAGTGATAATGCTTACGTATATTTTGTACATTCCTATTATCTAAAGTCAAAAAACATAGAAGATGTGGCTGCTACCACAGATTATTCAGTGAACATACACGCTTCTGTGGAGAGAGACAATGTATTTGCCTGTCAGTTTCACCCTGAGAAGAGTTCTGGGGTAGGACTTCAAATTTTGAAGAATTTTATTGAGTTGTAGGAGTATATACGCATGCATACAAAAAGAATTATTCCTTGTTTAGATGTCAAAAACGGTAGAGTTGTAAAGGGAATCAACTTTGTAAACCTAAAAGATGCAGGAGACCCTGTTGCTGTAGGTGCTGCCTATGACAAGGCAGGTGCAGATGAACTGGTTTTTCTTGATATTACAGCCTCTTCCGATTCAAGAAATATAGTTATTGATATGGTAAGAAAAGTGGCAGAGACTATATTTATTCCGTTCACTGTAGGTGGTGGTATCAGAACAGTTGATGATTTTAAAGCTATACTTCGTGAAGGGGCAGACAAGATATCTGTAAATTCAGCTGCCATTAACAATCCCACTTTGATTAGCGATGCTGCTGACAAATTTGGAAGTCAGTGTGTAGTTGTTGCTATAGATGCCCGACGAAGAGAAGATGGTTCGGGCTGGAATATCTACCAAAATGGAGGAAGAATAGACACAGGCATTGATGCTGTTGAGTGGGCTATGAAGGTTGATAAGTTAGGTGCCGGTGAGATTTTGCTCACCAGTATGGATTGTGATGGAACTAAGGCTGGGTATGATGTTGAACTTACACGTATTATATCCGAAAATGTTTCAGTTCCTGTTATTGCATCCGGTGGTGCAGGAACAAAAGATCATTTTTATGAGGCACTAACAGAAGGAAAAGCTGATGCTGCACTAGCAGCTTCTTTGTTCCACTACAAGGAACTTGAGATTATGGATTTAAAGCAGTATCTTTTAGATAAGGGATTATCTATGAGAATGAGCAACTAAATTACTACGTACAGGATTATTTTATGATTTCATTAGTTGAACAAGATATTACAATAGAAGAATACGCATTTCTAAGACAGCAAGTGGGCTGGAAAAAGTTAAGCCATAGCCAGATGGAACAGGCTATTGCCAACAGCTTATTTGTGGTTAAAGCTGTTGACCATGATAATCGAGTTATTGGTATGGGGCGTATTGTAGGAGATGGTGCAGTTATATGCTACATACAAGATTTGATAGTTATACCTGAGGCTCAGACTAAGGGTGTAGGTTCAAAGATTATTGACAGGCTAATAGAGTATGTTGATAGTATTAGAGAAGAGGGGACAGCTATGATGCTTTGTCTCATGTGCGCTAAAGGTAGAGAGCCTTTTTACGAAAAACATAACTTTGTTGCCAGACCCACAAGTGATTTGGGACCTGGTATGATACAGTATCTAACATAAAAAGAAGCATCCTTGGATGCTTCTTTTTGTATGACGTAATATCAATATAGTACGAACACGATATAGGTTAAATGTATTGAGTATATGGTCTTACTCTGCTAAATAAGGCTTGATAGCTGCCATAATATCCTCTACTTCATCCTCTGCATGAATGTTGAGGTCGATTGGCTTAGAAATGTCTAAACTGAATATACCCATGATTGACTTTGCATCGATAACATATCTGCCAGATACTAAATCAAACTCTGCACTGAAACCACTTATATCGTTTACAAAACTCTTTACCTTATCAATAGAATTGAGAGAAATTTTTACTTCTAACATCTCAAAACCTCCTTGTTTACTTTTTGTATTTATGTATGATACTATAATATAAGTTTAGGGGTTAAAAGTCAATATTATGACAGGAGATTTTTAGTGAAATGTATGTTAATTTACAAGGAAAAAGAATTGCTTTTTATACATTAGGCTGCAAGGTTAACCAGTATGAAACTGACAGTATGATGTACCTGTTAAAGAAGGAAGGGTGTCATATGGTGCCTTTTAAAGAAACAGCAGATATATATATTATAAACACCTGCTCTGTAACCAATATGGCAGACAGAAAGTCAAGACAGATTATCCATAGAGCAAAAAAACAGTCAAAAGAAGGTATAGTAGTGGCTGTTGGTTGTTATGTTCAGGCTGTAGGAGAAGAACTTCTTACAGATAAAGATATAGATATTATAGTGGGCAATAACAGAAAAAAGGAAATTGCACGAATACTAAGTGAATATTTATACGAAAAAAGTGCTACGGATAACCTTATAGACATAAATCGTGACTCACAATATGAGGAAATGACACTTATTAAGCCAAGTGAACATACCAGAGCATACGTAAAGGTTCAGGATGGATGTAATAATTTTTGCTCTTACTGTATAATACCTTATACTAGGGGACGTATTCGCAGTAGAGAATTAAGGGATGTGGTACGCGAGATAAGTGGTCTTGCAAAAGAGGGGATAAAAGAGGTTGTAATTACAGGTATAAACCTATCTTCCTATATGGATAAAGAGGAGAATGACCTACTTAAGCTTTTAGTGGCTGTCAGTGATATTAAAGGTATTGATAGAATCAGAATGGGTTCTCTTGAACCAAGGATAATAACAGAAGAATTTCTTCAAACTATCAGTGCAATAAAAAAGATATGTCCTCATTTTCATTTATCACTTCAGAGCGCTTGCAATGAGACATTGAAACGAATGAATAGAAAGTATACTATTGAGGAATATATGGAAAAGTGCAATATGCTCCGAAGGTATTATGACAGACCAGCTATTACTACTGATATTATAGTTGGTTTTCCAGGTGAAACTTTGGAGGAATTTGCTACTACAAAAAAGAATTTAGAGGAACTAAATCTCTATGAGATGCATATTTTCAAATATTCACGGAGAAGTGGCACAGTAGCAGCCACAATGCCTAATCAGGTTCCCGATCAGGAAAAAGAGGATAGAAGTAAAATTCTTTTGGCACTTGCTGCCGACAATAAAAAACGTTATGAGGATAGCTTTGCTAATGAAACAGTTGATATTCTTGTTGAAGAATATATTGAAGAGGAGGGCGTATATTATTGCCTGGGGCATAGTGATAGGTATATTATGTTAAAAAAGGCCATGACTCTGCCAGAATGTGAGCTGGCAGTGAATAAGATTATTACCATTAAACCCTCATAATAGCTATGTTTTCAAACCTAATAAACAAATTTTAAAAAAAATATAAAAAAAGGCTTGCATTATCTTTATCTATTTGGTATACTGACAGAGGTTTGAAGATGGTTCGTTGGTCAAGGGGTTAAGACGTCGCCCTCTCACGGCGAAAACAGGGGTTCGATTCCCCTACGAACTGCTACCGAAGAAGCTTTTGTGAGAAAGCTTCTTTTTTTGTTTTTCTGACAAATTTCCCCATTTTATTAATTTTTTTTCAAGACAACACAATATATAGTATATTTAGTAATAAAAATGTACAAATTTATGACAAAATACTTGAATTTTTTAGGCATTTGTTTTATACTCCTCTTATCTCTATGTAAATAAAGGGAGGTATTGTCATGGTAGATGTAGTATGGAAGGATCGTAAGCGAATTATTTTTGGCTTACCTTGGACATTTACAAAGTATGGATTGTCTGAGGATAGAATATTTATTGAGACTGGATTGCTTAATCTTCAGGAAAACGAGGTCAGATTATATAGAATCACAGATGTTTCCTTAGAGAGAAAGCTTTGGCAGAGAATGTTTGGTCTTGGTACTATTTTGTGTTATTCATCTGACAAGTCTATGGGAAATTTTCAGATTAAAAATATAAAGAAACCTAGTGAGGTAAAAGAACTTATTTCTTCTTATGTGGAAGAAGAAAGAACACGCAAGAAAGTTACAAGTAAGGAGTTCATTAACGACGATTTGTTTGATGATTCCAGTGAAGACATGGATGTATAATTCATAAGGGGGTATATTTTATATGAAAACTTGTCGTGTGTGTGGGGCATACGTAGATGACAGAGAGTGGAATTGTCCTGAGTGCGGAGCCAGTATGATTACCAGTTCTGGTACATTGTCCTTAAAAGCAACAGCGCCGGAGAAAAAACGAGGTGGCGGTGGTAACCGTATGGGTACAACCGTTAGTACAGGTTCTGGTTTGACAGATATTCTTAGAGCAGAGGACGATGAGTACGGCGATTCAGATTATGATTATGGATTTAACGGAGGTTCTATTCCTTTATCCTTTTCAAAGAACATTATAGAAGAAGAAGAGGAACGTAAAAAGGCAAAAAAACACAGACAATTAGTGTCAAGCATATTCAAATTGGTATTTTTGGTTGCTATTGTCATAGCAGGATATTTATATGTTACTAAGGTCATATTGAAGGATAGAGGTGCAAATACATATAAGGATTTGGTTAGCATTTACGTAGATGCAGTTAACGAGGATGACCAGTCTCTTATGCTTACTATAGTGCCAGAGTTTATTAGCTATAGATCTGATGAGGCTGCAGAGCTTGTTGAGGAGTTGGATGGTATAACTATCAACAGCTTTAATATCAAAAATGCAGAGGCTATTTCGTCAACTGATATAGCACTTTTGATTGATCAAATTAAGCTTGAAACAGGCAAAAATGCTAACATTAACGAGGGTTACATTTTAGATGTTGAATTCACTGGTAAGGGTGAAGATGGCATCAATAAAAAGGTAGCGACTGTTATGGAAGTATATAGAGTAAAGGATAAGTGGTTCTTGTATCCAATGGATTTCGAAGCACCAGTATTCTAAGAAAAAAGGATGTAAGTACTAACTTACATCCTCTTTTTTATCTAAGATTTTCTGCAATTTTGCTTACACCCACATATATTTGTGATATTTTATACCAGGTAGGGTAATCAACAATGCCGGATACTGGCATATCAAATATTTCTTGAAATGCCTTCACGCTTTCCAAAGTGTTTTGGCCGTATATGCCATCTACAGATATTTTTGGTATAGCAGGGAAATTGTCAGATATTCTATTTAACTGTTCTTGAATTTGTATAACAGCTTCACCACTAGAACCAAGATTTAAATCATAGCCGGGATAGGAGGAAGGGATGCCGGATACTATCTCTGCTGTATTTACATACATATCACTACCGTAGTAGTATCGTATGATATCAGTTGAGGAAAAACCATCGTCACCGAGAGCTTTAGACCCCCATTGGCTCATCCAATTTGGACAGGTAACTCTTTTTCCGTCACAATATTGGGTAAGAATGGGTTGCTTAACATTAGGTCGTGCAAGATAGTTATCGTATAAGTAGTCGGCAATTTGCGATATATTTTCATATATGGTTTTACCGTATATCCATTTGTGATCATAGGCAGTTGACGAGGTTATGGTAAAATTGTAGCCTTTGTTACGATACCACTCCGTATACACTCTATTTAATGTAAAAGACATTATAGCCAGTATGTTTGCCTCTATTGTGGAGGTTGGCCATGTGGAATATATTTCTGAACAGGCTACATTTTTTATATAATCCAGATAGGGTACATAATAGTTCTTTGCAGTAGGATCTGTAGGGACACCATCATGAACAACTATTGTTTCAGGAACCACGACACGGCTTAAAACTATTTCTCCAGATTCGTTTACTGGTTTAATTTCTGTTTCGGCAATTTTGGGAGGGTAGTATTCCCAAAGTGTGTGGCCGTCAATTATAATTGGATTATAATTGATAGTATTTTCAGCAGTGGGAATAAGTTCAACTTGTTGAAGACCTACTTCTCCTGATAAGATTTGTATGCCGCTTATAAATTGCTCCTGATATCCGGGGGCGGTGATGCGAATATTATATTCAGAATAGGGTTGATTATCAGATGGTGACATACTGTATTCAATAGGAGGCGCGTTAAGGGAAACTTGTTCAGAATTACCACTAGTATCAGTTGTTATAACTTCAAGAATCTGATTTGGTTCGCCTGTGGAGGCTATTTCTATTTTTGCATTGGATATGGGAAATAATCCTGGTGAGGTAGCAAATATCTTGAGAAATCCTGTATCGTTTAAACTTGTTTGATCCATATAAATACCTTGAATAAACTTTGTATATATATATGCATATATAAGGGAAAATATCTATGTTTTATATTAAGAGAAATAATTGAATACCATTTTGTTATAATGTCAAGAAAAAATACTTGACATTGCTGCATGGTTGGTATATTATACAATAGGTTGTAAAGGAAAAAACCTTTACGTGTTATACAATAGGTGGTGTTATTTTGGAAAAGATAGTGCGACAGTCCCTTTTATATGATTTTTATGGGGAACTTTTGACGGAACATCAAAAGAGTATATATGAAGATGTGGTTATGAATGATATGTCTTATTCCGAGATAGCCAGACTTAATGGCATATCAAGACAGGGTGTTTATGATATGATTAAACGTTGTGATAAGATTTTAGAGGATTATGAGTCTAAGCTTTTACTTGTGAAGAAGTTTGTGGCTGCTAGAGATAAGGCAGCGGGTATCAAGGACAAGATAGAATTACTTACAAAGAGCAACAAGGACGACAGCTTGGAAGAACTCATAGCACATATTGATAAAGAAACAGCAGAACTACTTGAGGAATTTTAGATTTTGTAAGATGATGGATTGGTAGTTTAGTAGGCCTGCTTTGGTCCGATGTAATGGAGGTTATTTAATGGCTTTTGATAGTTTAACAGATAAACTGCAAAATGTATTCAAAAAGCTTCGTAGCAAAGGTATCCTTACACAAGATGATGTAAAGGAAGCTATGAAGGAGGTTAAACGTGCTTTGCTTGAGGCGGACGTTAACTTCAAGGTTGTTAAGCAGTTTATTAACTCGGTTAGTGAGCGAGCTGTTGGTGAGGAGGTCTTAAAGGGACTGAAGCCGGGACAGATGGTTATAAA
>SVED01000044.1 GCA_015057515.1 Lachnospiraceae bacterium | reverse complement strand
ACGACAAGCTCCTTGCCTACCTCAACCTCTATCTCATATCTCACTATGTCGGTGTTCTCTCTGTCCTGAGTTCCAAGTATACCGAAAGTATAATCCTTTGCGTCCATTACATCCTCCGCCGGATCTTCCTTGAGAACGTAAACCTGAACGTTATCTACCTTGGTTACAACTCCCACCATCTCCTGCATCTGATCATAGGTGTACCCTATGTAGTTGCACGCTATAATGGTTATTCCACTCACTATGAGGGATAGGAATTTTGCTATAATACCTGGTACCAGCCACTTTTGCATAAGGAAAAATACGCCTGTTATTACCAGATATACCACTCCTGCTATGACAAGGTACTTTGTTGGAAGCACATTGAGTTTGCGAAGATATATCCCTGCCAATATACCAGCCACAAGCTGCAGGGCACATATAATGTATCCCATTATCTTCAAAGTCTTGATAACCTTGGCTCTCTTATTTGCCTTGCTCTTACCTGTTTTTGCAGACTCCTCGCCCACCTTCTTTTGGCTTTTTTCAGTAGTCTTTTCAGTTGTTTCCACCTTTTCTTCCTTAGACAATTACTCCATCTCCAGTCTCATCTACCCTATAGGTAGATACTATCTTGCTTACTGCATATTTTATAGTCTGATCATCCTTTTCGCAGGCAGCCTTTAGCTCTGCCAGCTGTTCCTTAAATTCTTCAATATTCATATCTATAGGTTTGCCTATATGTATAAGTTCATTTGCGGTATCCTGCAAACCTTCCTCATCCATAAGCATTTCCTCATATAGCTTCTCTCCCGGACGAAGTCCTGTATACTCTATCTTTATATCCCTGTCAGGAGTATATCCTGACAATTTAATCATTTTTCTAGCCAGATCATCTATACGTACAGGTTCACCCATATCAAGTACAAATATCTCGCCACCCTTAGCATATACACCTGCCTGTAGCACCAGGGATACCGCCTCAGGTATGGTCATGAAATATCTTATGATGTCTCTGTGAGTTACTGTCACAGGTCCACCCTGTTCTATCTGTCTTCTGAAAAGAGGTATAACGCTACCATTACTTCCCAGCACATTTCCAAATCTAACTGCAACAAATTCAGTCTTTGATTCCCTGTCAAACATCTGAACTATCATTTCACATAGTCGCTTTGAGGCACCCATAATATTGGTTGGATTTACTGCCTTATCTGTTGATATAAGAACAAACTTTTTGGTGCCAAACTCCATAGCTGCCTTGGCAGTTTTCCAGGTTCCAAATACATTGTTTTTGATAGCTTCATTTGGGCTTGTCTCCATCAAAGGTACATGCTTGTGAGCTGCCGCATGATATACTATCTCTGGTCTATACTCCTCAAACACCTGTCTGACGCGGTTGGTATTTCTCACAGAACCAATGAGAACCTCCATATCAAGCTCGGGATGCTTTCTGATTAGCTCCTGTTGGATATCGTAAGCATTGTTCTCATATATATCAAATATAATAAGCTTCTTTGGTCCGTAAGTTGCCAGCTGTCTACAAAGCTCACTTCCTATAGAGCCACCTCCACCGGTTACCAAAACAACCTTGTTATTTACAGTCTCTGCTATATCTGCTGCGTCAACCTTTACTTCCTCTCTACCAAGAAGGTCTAATATATCTACCTTACGCATCTGACTTACTGTTACATCACAGTTCACAAGCTGATATACTCCCGGAAGGATACGGAGCTCACAGTCTGTCTTCTGACATATCTCGAGTATAGCTTTTTTGTCATCACCCTTTATGGATGGTATGGCAAAAAGTATAATATCTATATCTAATTCTTTTGCTTTTTCAACAATTACATCCCTGTTACCCACTACAGGCACACCACTGACAAATCGTCCTATTTTACCTGCAGCATCGTCGATAATACACTTTACGTTGTAACTGATATGGCTGCTATTATGTATCTCATCTACTATGGTCTTACCGGCATTTCCACCACCGATAATCATAATGTTTTTGATGCCTTTTTTTCTACCCACACCAATACGCTCGTTTTTCAAAAATCTAACAAATCTATAGAAAAATCTTGCTGTTATGGTAAGACCAAATAATACCACAAAAGTAAGTGGCCAGTAGCTTCTAGGCATATCCTTGCCCATAATGTGCATAACGATAAATTCAACTACCACTGCACTGGCGCACCCCCATGCAGCATTCCACACTTCATTTATACTGGCGTAATACCAAAGACTGTGATACATTCTGGCAATATAAAATATCACCAAGGTACATGCTGTATTTATGAATATGTAGGATACATAATTCTGGAAGTAAATATTCGGTATGCCATACATTTTGAAATCAAATCTAAGCATCAGTGCTATAAATGACGCCATATTGATACTAATAATGTCATATAGAAGTAGCAGTAGGGCTCTCTTACCCCAGCTTGCATTTCCTGTTAATATTCCTCTCATAAGAAATATTCTCCTTCCGTAGATAACCCGCAGGCTTATCCAATAGATATATGTATATTATTCTTCCTCTGTCTCACTGTCTGAACCGTCTTCTGTCTCGCTGTCTGAATTATCTTCTGTCTCAGTATCATTATCTCCACCAACAATAAGCTTAAGCTTCGCATAGTTGCTGACATGACCATCTGAATCTACGCAGTAATATGTAAGCTCGTACTCTCCAGCAGTATCTGTGTGATACTCACCTTCTAAGTACATATTTCTGTATAATTCCTCACGGGAGTCTTCCAAATCAACTGCATCCTCTACGTAATCCATAGAATAAAATTCGCCACCCACATCTATACGAACATCATGAGTAGTAAGTCTTATAACCGGTGAGCCGTCGCTCTCAAGTGGAAGGTCTTCATAGCCTGCCGGTATCTCCTCAGTGGTTTCCACTGGTGCTTCTGTGGTTTCAGGCTGTGGTTCTGGCTCTTCTGTAGTCTCCGGCTCCTCTTTTATCTCTGGTTCCTCATCTGGCGCTTCCTGATATAGAACCACACGACTGCCCTTTCCCAGGTTGTAGCTGCTGTCATACACAGCATAGGTTACCTGAGCTCTTGTACCATCCTCTAAAACCGCTATATCATATATACGTACATTAGAAGATATATCTCCATCTTTATCATCCTTTGCTGTTACACCCTCTAAAAGTACCGACTCATCAGAACCTTCCATATAGGTAATCATTACCTCTGGAACTAATATCTCTGGTGCCTGTCTATCCTTCATCAAGGTTGAGGACGCACATAAGAAAACAAGTCCCAGTGTTACTATAGTCAAAACTATTGTTATCTTACTTTTCATCTATCTACTTGCCTCCGTTATCTCTAGCATAATAACTGCCATAATACTTACCATAGTATTTACCATAGTAACCATTTTTTCTAACCTTTACTTTGTTCATGATAACGCCCAGTATACGACAATTTGCCATATCAAGCTGTTCCTTTATCTTCTGGGCAAATTTGTAGCTTATCTTACCAGCTGTCAATACAAGGCACATACCATCGCATAACTGAGATACCACGGCTGCATCGATTACACTTCCAAGAGGTGGTGTATCCAATATAACGTAGTCAAACTTTTCCTTAGCTGCTCTTATGAAGTTTTTAAATATAGTTGAACCCAGCAACTCAGATGGGTTTGGTGGGATAGGACCTGCCAAAATCATATATAAGTTAGGTATGTTAGTCTGACATAGTGACTCATCTAACTCTCTGTAACCAGAAAGGAAATGTGATAAACCATTTGACGCCTTTGTGATACGGTGACGTCCTACCAATACGGATTTACGCATATCGCAGTCAACCAAAAGTACCTTCTTTCCAGTCTCAGCAATAGAGCGAGCAATATTTATCGCTACACTAGACTTACCCTCATTTGGTATACAGCTAGTGATACCGATAACCTTTACTTCCTTTCCACAGAACTGCAAGTTTGTTCTAAGACTCTTGTATTCCTCCTCAGAGGCATAATCTAGTTTTTTCAATTTTCCAATAATAATATCCTGCATAATATCCTCTGACCTTTCTAAATATTATTTTTTTTGCTCGCAGCTGTCTTTTTCTTTTTACTTCCAGCCACTGCCATAGTCTCATCAAATGGAATAGATGCTAAAACTGAAAGACCAAGATATCTCTCAACATCATCCGGGTTCTTAATTGTATCATCCAAAAGAAATACCACTACTACAATACCTACTGCTAAAATAAATCCAAGTAAGGCACCGATAATAGCGTTCTTTGTTGGGTTTGGACTAATAGGTGCCTCAGGAAGGTTGGCGTAGTCAACTACATTTACAGCCTCAATATCCATAACATCTGAAATGTGAGTTGATGCAGCTACTCGTACTGCATTTGCAATATCCTGAGCTCTGGTTGGATTGGTGTCAGTAACTGTTATCTCAATGATACGGGTATCTGTAAGAGATGTTACTGTAATCATAGCTGCCAAATCATCTGGTGTTATGTCCTTCATATCCTTGTATGTATCCTGAAGACCAAGCTCTGCTATAACCTTTGTTGTAACTGTTCTACTCTTAACAAGCTCTGCATAGTCCTTTGTAAGCTGAGTACCCGTCTGCAAATCTGTGTAAGTTACTGTCTGGCTATCCTGCTGATTCAGAACGTATATCTTGGTGCTGGACTGAAACTTTTCATTCATGAGATTACTGCTTATGTAGTACATTCCCATAGCACCTATAAATGTTGCCAATATAATAATAAGTATGTTGTTCCATATTTGTCCGAAGACCTCTCGAAGGTCTATTTCAATTTCGTCTCTTTCCTTTTCCATAACTACTCCTCTATGTATATGTTATCTATAATGCATTGTGGATTATCCACAAATAGTTTGGTTGCAATCTGCTCCCCGAACTTCTTAGCCACATATATGTAAGCGTCCCGAATCCGTGGTGCACGTTGATTATCCCTGTGGGCGTCTGTTCCCACAAAGTGTAACCACCCTGACTTAAGCAGAGTTTTTGCCATCCTCTTGGCAAGCCTACCGTTGTCCCCCGCAATGGTGGATGCATTCACCTGAATATATGCCCCAAGCTCAACAAGCTCTCCCACCAAAGATGAATCTTTTAGCAGACTTTCGTATCTCTCAACATGGGCAATAATAGGAATATAGTCCCTTTGTTGTATACCCATAATAGCATTCTTCATACTCCTATAGGATATAGATGTCATAAACTCAATCAGCACATACTTACCTCCGTTCATGGTAGGTATAGCCTTTTGCTCTAACTCATCTAAGGTTTCCTCATTGTAAAATATCTCTGCTCCCATATGAACAGTCATATCGGGGTACATATTCTCCACCAGTTCCAATATAGATTGATATCCTTGATTAAATTGTTCCCGGCTCACATCCCAGAATCTTTTGTTGTAATGGGGTGTCAATATAACATGTCTAATTCCTTCGTAGTAGGCTATCTCTAACATCTTCTTTGACTGAGCCAAATTCTTTGCCCCGTCATCCACTCCACACATAATGTGGCAATGCATATCAAAGACGCCCTTACATTCATATTTCATAAGCACCAACTTTTCTGTAACAAAAATTTGTTTAGGGGTGTTTCGACATAAATCCACAAAAAACACCACCTTTAATTATATAACTTTCACAAACTTATTTCAAGGTTTTAAGCCTTCCAATTATGACATAAAACCAGAAAAAAGTGCCATTTTATACCGAGTCATTGCATAAATTTACAATGGCTCGGTGTCTAATGACACTTTTTCTAAGAGGCAAAGACTTTCACAATGAACAGTTCCCGGAAACTGATCAATTGCACAAAGAGACTTTACCCTATATCCCCTATCTGTAATTATTCTTAAATCTCTGGCAAGGGAGGACGGCTTACAACTTATGTAAACCATTTCTTCTACACCAAAGGCAAGTATTTTGTCCAAGGCCTTAGGGTTTATACCATCACGTGGTGGGTCAAGTATAATGAGGTCTGGCTTATCCTCCACCAAATCTATAGCCTTCAAAACATCACCGGCTATAAACTCACAGTTGTCAAGCCCATTAAGCTTTGCATTCTCCTTGGCAGCCTCTACCGCTTCTTCCACTATCTCTATACCGATAACCTTTTTTGAAGCTGGTGCCATCATCTGGGCGATGGTACCAGTTCCGCTGTACAAATCAAACACTATCTTATCCGGACTCGCAGTCGACATAATGTACTCACGGGCCTTGCTGTATAGTACCTGACAACCCTTTGTATTTGTCTGGAAAAATGAAAATGGTGATATCTTAAATTTAAGTCCCATAACCTCTTCCACTATATAGTCATTTCCGTATAGCAGTATGGTTCTGTCGCTTTGAACCACATCACCTAAGGAATCATTTTCTGTGTATAATATTCCTCCAATGCTGCCAGAAAATCCTTCTTTGGCTGTAAGTTCCACTAAACCTGCGGCATATTCTTCTACTATGGACTTGCCAGGATAATTTTCGTCAGACATCACATCCTTGGCTACAACCGCCTCAGCTATATTTCCATTCTCAGCCCCCGCTTTGGTTGACATAAAATCTTCCCACTGGGTTGATGCCACCAGATTTATGAGAAATTCTCCCGTTGCCTTTGACTGTCTGATAACCAGGTTTCTAAGAACTCCAATATGACGCATTTTGTGATAAAATGGCACTGCCTTTTCCTTAAAGTACTCTAAAGTATACTCCAATATTTTGCCCCAGTCAGGAGTGATAATCTCACACTTCGTAACGTTAAGTATATCGTAGAAGCCACCCTTTTTATGTAAACCAAGTGCCAGAGGCCCATCCTTGTACTCATCTCCGAAGGTAAATTCCATTTTGTTTCTGTAGCCCTTGATTTCCGGGGATGATATTATTCCCTCCCACATGTTATCTATAGTTTCTCCCCTCCAGTCAGGGTTCTTTTTCAAGCTGTCATTTACAGCAGGTGCCAGAAGCTTTTTCACCATATCTTCCTTAAGCTTAAGCTGATTTTCTACAGAGAGATTCTGGTAGGTACATCCTCCACACATACCAAAATAAGGGCAGCTTGGCTCACTGTCCTCAAGGGGTGATTTTTCAAGCACCTCAAGAAGTCTGCCCTCTGCCATACCGCTCTTTCTTTTAGTAACCATAAACCTTACCTTCTGACCGGGTAAAGTTCCCTTGATGGTTACCTTTCTATCTCCAATATAAAGACTTCCTTTATTGGGAAAATCATAGCTTTCAATTGTACCTTCTAAGATATCGCCTTTTCTCACTATAGTCTCCTTCTGATAAATATCTGATATATCCTAATTTCTATAATCCTACTTATATACTCTCAAGATGATAGGTAATTTTATCATCCTCTATTTCCATTATCATGAATGTTTTTTCGTAACCAGCCTGTCTAGGAAGAGATACACTGCCTGGATTTAAGATAGTTACATCCTCCCCTTCGTCCAAAAACGGAACATGGGTATGTCCATACATAGCTATGTCACACTGGTTTTCAAGAGCAAGATACCTTAGTCTGTCCACACCAAAATGAACGCCATATCTATGTCCATGAGTGAGTAATACCTTGTGACTTTCAATGTAGATTATAGACATATCTCTCAAAAATCCACCATAGTCGTTGTTCCCCGCCACCATATAGGTGGGCACTCCGGACATACGCTCCACCTGAAGATAGTCTCTCCCAACGTCACCAAGGTGTATCATAAGGTCAATTTTTCCTGCTTTTTCAATTGCTTTTTGTACGTTATCGTTGCGACCATGAGAGTCGCTCACAATTAAAACTCTTCTCATCTCAATCACCTATATGCCTAGACAGTAATTGTATAACCACTATCTCCTACAAAACCTCTTTTATCATTCTAAGGGCATTGCCTCTGTGGCTTACCTTATTTTTCTCCTCTGGGTCAAGCTCAGCAGTTGTCTTGCCAAACTCCGGCACATAAAATATTGGGTCATAGCCAAATCCATTTTCACCAGCCGGTTCATAAGCGATGCGACCCTCGATGGTTCCACGCTTAGTTTCTACTCTTCCATCAGGAAATGCTGCCGCTATGGCACATACAAATCGTGCCGCTCTTTTTTCATCAGGCACTCCGGCAAGTCTGTCTATAATAATCTTGTTCTTTATCTCATATGGTGTATCCACACCCTCATATCTGGCAGAGTATATACCCGGTTCCTTGTTAAGGTAATCCACCTCAAGACCGCTGTCATCAGCTAGAACCACACAATCCGGCACTAATTTCTGAATCTCAGTCGCTTTAATAATAGCGTTTTCCTCAAAAGTCGAACCATCTTCAACCACGTCTACATCTATACCTGCCTGCTTCATGGAAAGAATCTCATACCCGCAGTCTGCAAGTATCATACGAATCTCCTTCATCTTATGCTCATTTCCTGTAGCAAATATTATTTTCTTCATAGCCATCTCCTCTTTATATCTTATTCTTCTGCTCCATCCCCAGTACTTATCTCCGGTTCTACACCTGCATCTGTAGTGTCACCGTTTTCTGTAGTTCCCTGAGTTGTCTCCGTAGAAACCTCGCTGGAGCTTCCCGGTGTATCGTCTTTTTCTTCTGGTGCATCCTCATCAACATAATTGGTGAATGCTTTAAGACATACATTACACTCCTGAGTTTGCTCCGCACTGTGCCAAAGCTCACCGTATAAACTTATATAACCTTCTCCATCAGTTATATCAAAGTTTTCTGTTCTGTCATCCACATCATATTCAATTGCTATAGGATGAATTGCCCCCGGAGTTCTTATTTTAACTACGACTGCGTACTTTGCATTGTCATCAAGTCTGACAGGCTCAGGAAGTGGCACTGTATAGTAACCTGCATACTTAGTGTTTCCTGCTACTAAAAATTCTCTTCTTTGAAAATCTTCCGTCCCTGCAAAATTTTGAACTATATATACCTCAAACTCTGTGTCCTTGTCAGTGGCATAAAAAGATACTGCTGCCAGCTCCTCATTTGCACCTGCCCTGTACACATTTGCAAAATACGCATCCTCCTTGCCAAAGCCCAGATGTCCTATCCAGCCAAGCAAGTCTGACTGATATATTTTGTCATAATTATCTGATGCACCTACTCTTGTATAAACCACTGCCTTATTACATATATTTGCATCGTAGTAAGACACATAGAAATATCCATCTTCTCCAAACTCTTCTCCCCAACTATTTTTGCAGATAAATGCACCGTCACCCTCTGGCTGGTGAGTAAAGTTTTCCTTTGGATAATTGTCATCCCATCCAACAACTACTACATCGTGGTTTGGTGCCTCTTCCCCATTGTAATAGTATGCACAATTGTCCTCTGAGTAATATTGAGAAACACTGTCCACATATTCCATTTGAGAGTATAGGGATGTCTCTATTGCACCATACCTGAAAATGGCACTTTTTATTATTTCGAAATCTCTGTCATTAATAACAAGGGCTTCCTCCAGATGCATAACCGCCTTAAGCTCAGGATTACTGGCACCGTCACCATAAGGGTCATCTATTTCATATACTGGACCCTGCCATGCAGCCAGATAAGCTATACTCATAGTATGCTCACCACCCCTGTTTAAGTCCAAATTGTAACTGTTACAAAGTGTCATATGGTCCGTAGAAAAAATCAATTTCTTCATTGGTAACATAGTTGTCTCTAAGGCACCCAGAGAAGCAAAGGCCCAACATGTACCATATCGTCCCTGATCTCTTACAGGGGACACTCTGTCATAGTCCCTCATGTCATAAGCCACTGGAAGTGGACTTTCTTCCCCGTCCTTGGCTATATCAATCCAATCAGACTCATAATAATACTCAACTCTGTAATCCACATACTCGTCTATAGCGTCCATAGGAATAAATATTTTATCTCCATCTTTCACAATCGCTGAGCCCAAATCTATGATGTCATAATCATTTACAATTGCTTCCTTGGAGCCGATGGACATGGATATTGTATTTTCACCCTTCATAAGCAAGAGCGTACCATCCTTGTACTCCAATACAGAACAGCTTAGTAGTCTCTTTAAAAACTCTCCCTCTACCATAAGCTTCATCTCTTCACTGACATAAAACTCATAGTCGAACTCATCTAACACTACTCCTGCAACTGTTATGGTCACTTCCTCCATATTCATCTTAGTAACAAGATTTTCTCTAAAAGTGTCTGAGCACTGTACAAAATCCTCAGATTCTGTCACCGTAATAAGGGGTGTTCTATTGATTAAATATGAAATTATAAATATCACTACCACAGTGGCTAAAATACCACATATTCTCTTCATCCTTTAAATTAATCCTTCCTCTTTGGTGGTTTAGGTCCCATAAACTGATAGAAGTATGACTTTATCATACCGTTATATATCTTACGATTTTTGGTGGCTTTTCTGCCGATATATTTTTCCGCGTCCTCATAGGATGTAATAAGATACATAGACCAGTCCTCTAAGGCTGCGTAGCTTTCTCCGATGGTTCTATATAATGCCGGCAAAGCTTCTTTTTCCTCAAGTCTTTCACCATAAGGTGGGTTTGTTATAATAAATCCATAATGCTTTGGATGTCTTAAATCCTTCACATCCCTAGCCTGAAAATGTATATACTTGTCCACTCCTGCCTCCTTGGCATTTGCCATAGCACACTTAACTATCTCCGGATCCAAATCATAGCCCTGTATATTCATCTCCACGTCATGACGTATCATATCATTGGCCTCATCATAGGCATCGTACCACGCTTTTTTGGTGATTATCTTTCCCCATGAATCAGAAGTAAACTCCCTGTTCATACCTGGAGCAATGTTTGCACCTATCATGGCTGCTTCTATTGGAAATGTACCGCTTCCACAAAACGGATCCACCAAAACTCTATCTTTATTCCAAGGTGTAAGCATGAGAAGTGCCGCCACCAAGGTCTCTGATATAGGTGCCTTACCAACAAGCTGTCTGTATCCTCTCTTGTGAAGTGACACACCTGTAGTATCAAGGCCTATAGATACCTTATCCTTAAAAATAAATACCCTGATAGGATACTCATCTCCATCCTCCGCAAAATGATTTACCCTATAAGTCTGCTTCATTCTCTCTACTATTGCTTTTTTTACTATAGACTGAATGGCACTCCCCGAAAAGAGAGCACTTTTGTTGGTAGTAGCCTTTGTCACCCAAAACTTTGCATCTCTTGGAAGATATTCCTCCCAGGCAATAGCCTTTGTCCCTTCAAAAAGCTCATCAAAGTCTGTGGCTGTAAAGCTACCCATAGAAAGGAGTATCCTCTCTGCAGTTCTAATAAATATGTTTGCTCTCGGTATAACATTTTCATCACCCTTAAAGGTAACTCGTCCATCCTCCACAGCAACAATCTCATATCCTAAATCTATTATTTCCTTTTTCAACACCGACTCCAAGCCAAAGTGGCATGGAGCTATTAGCTCAAACATTCTTCCCATTTTTTCACCTTTCGTTTGCAAATTATATCTGGCCCTTTAAGCGCTCTTATATAAATACACAGTTATAATTATTTTACACCAGAACGGTAGAGATATCTACTTTTTTTTACATAAACAAAGAATGTGCAATGCACATTCTTCGATGATAAGCCAACCTGTCAAAACCTCAACGCTTTGTCAGGGCTCCCTTATATTCTTTTAGACCGCCAATTGTGTTTATGACTCTATAACCTTTTTCAGCCAATATCCGAGCTGCCATAGCACTTTTCCCGCCATTTTCACAATATAATATAACTATTTTTCCTTTTGGCAGGGATACCTTTTCCTGCTGTATGTCATCAAGAGGCAGATTGATTGCCATAGGTATATGGCTTGCTGCAAAATCATCTCTGTCTCTCACATCAACTATTATTCCATTATAGTTAAGGGCATCATTTAGTATGTTTCTTATACTGGTATTTTGAAACTTCACTGGGCCCGCCTCCACTTTCTTTACATTATTGTATGCAAGAAAATGGATAGTTGTTACTGTGATTTGACTATGGCATACAAATTGTTACATACTCATCTGTTTCATGGTACGGATATAAGTTTATCTCATTACATTCCTCATATTCGTTAAGAACGAGGTAATACTCCACTTTTACCGTTGTATGTCCGGGAATCATTTCACAACAAGGTGTGTCATATCCACAGTAATCACCGTAGTATGTAACTCTATCACAAATAACAGTGTACCCTTCATCGGTTTCACCCAAAATAGCGCTGGGTATAAAATCCAGTTCAACAGGCTCATCATAAGGATTGTCAATTTCCATACTGACTACGTATAGCTTATTTGCGTCATATCCACCATTATCCTGCAAATACTTTAATTGTTCCTCATTTGCCGAATCAACGTCTACAACCTGTTCTACTGTAGCCTCCAGCACTTCATATTGATCTTTCTTTTCCTCATCCCGTTCAGCGAGAATACCACCAACAAAAGCCACTTCAAAAATAAATATTATGGTAAGTACCATATTGAGTCCAAATCCTTTAAGCATAGTTATATTCTCTCCTCCCTACTCCAATATATGTCTGGTAATTATTTTCCTATTATCATTAGCTTCTTTATACTCATCAATCATTATGTAGTCCATATTGTCCTCTTCAACCAGAAAACACAAATAACCATACTGATATCCTAAATCTGAAAGAATAAAGTCACTTTGCTGATATGGGTCATCAATTATAATATCTTCTGCCTCAAAGGATGCGATTGGTTCAATATATTTACCATCCCTGGTCACAGCATATATCTCTAGCAAATCACCTTCTTCAAAATAACCATAGTAATTGTCCTCTTCTGCCTGATACTCAAAAGCATATACCACCATCTCAAATCCCTCTGGTATATTCCAGGATACATATTCTTTAAATATATCTGACAAATCTGACAGCATTAAAATATGATTTTCTGTCTCCACATAATATATGTAATTGATGGCCTCATAGTAGGTCTCTTTACTTATATTTTTTTCACCTTTTTCGTCAGTACCATTTTTGTATATGAAAGGAAGTAAGGCAACAAATATTATCATCACTATTAGGATAGTTGCCGTAAAATAGAACAAACAACATCCCGTAGGTTTTTTCTGTACCTTATTCTTTATATCCTTGTTGTAATCACTTTTTATAGTCTTTAGAAGACTTGATATATCAGCAGCAGTGCTACTATACCTTCCAGCAGAAGGACGAACATTTATCTGCTTAGGTTGTATATGGGTTCCATTTTTTGTTCCCTCTGTATGACTTAAATCGGGTTGCTGTGGTTTCGCATCATAATGGGAACTAAATTCCTCTGGCTGACTCACATGATGTCCACCCTCATCATATTGCTTGTGGATTTCACTGTGATGCTGGCTATCCTTTTCACTGCTATATTTTCCATGAGAAGTATATTCCTCTTTAAACATAGCCGCACTATCAACCTTGGTATCTCCATTATAATTCCTCTGTCCACACTTCGGACATGATGCACCATTATACTCTAATTCATATTTTTTTCCGCAAAGGGAACATCTAACTTTCATATATAACTCTCCTATTAAAAAGTAGGTTTACAGGCTAGTATCACATTGATACATTAATTATTTAAAACATTGTTCATTGGCTCTGCAAGGATTTCAAGAAGTTGCTCTGATGTGTCCACATACTGATCAAACCACTCATTGTACTCTTGTTCATGCATATATGTACTAAATCCAACATTGTCCACATATGTGTAATAAGGTTCCGATGCATATGTGTTAACGTAATAGTCTATATTATACACAAGACCATCTCCATCATAATCTGCAGGAAAACCATCCCCGTGGTACTGTTTTTCCCAGCCTTCCACAATTGCAATTACTTCATACATGTCCGTTTTTTCGTCATATACACAAAGCTCATATGGCCAAATTTTCATGGAATATGAGTCATTATATTGATTAGGCAAAATTATTGTTCCATTCTCGTATACTTCTATTTTATACCAACTCATAAGTTGAAGTTTAAGCTCATCTGTTTGTGCATTATAGTCATATATTCTAAGCCCCTGATTGGCACTACTTGTATTTTCGATACTTATCACCAATTCTTTTCTTCCATCGCCATCTAAGTCTATCACTCCATAATCATTTTCAGATAAGTCTGTTATATTCGAAGAATCTATAGTGGTACCATCTGGCCATACATTTTTATTACATACTCCATCAATTATCTCAAGATATTTCAGCATAGTAGGGTCTGTGGTATTAGGGTCAATAACCTGAGCTTTTACATCTACAGAACTCGAATTTGTTTCTGTAACACCACCTTCACCAACAGTTATCACTGGTGGTTCAGTGATACCTATATCGAATACATCGCCATAAACATAAGACATACTAACTACCCTAAATCCAAATGGACTGTCAGAATTCTTGGTTACAACCATTGTAAATTCATAGGTTCTGTTGGCTGAATATGTAGGTTCTGTCTGATTGATATCTGTATATTCACCCCAGGAGTTAACTCCTGTTACGGTATAGGTATCCCCATCTATGTGAATACTCTTAAGTACGCATTTATCTGTATCACCTATTTGAGCACCAGAAAGAGAATAGGTTCCGTCCCCTTTATCATAAAACCAATAATTACTAGTATACTCCAGTGTTTCCAATCCAAAAACATCGTAAGCATACTGAGTCATAGCCTCCTTGGAATATACATTAACTCCTGCCGAAACTGGCATATACTGTGTTTCTACACCATCATATTGAGCGTTGTTATTCATTCTGCCAACAAATTCCCAAACTATAGCATCTTCAATTTCAAGTGTTGTACCATTTAATTCACTACCCCATTCTGTAGCAGTAAGGTTAAGAGCCAGAGTAGTAAGAGCAAGTAATTCTTCCTCACTCACTTCTACCTCCTCAACAGGAGCCTCTGTGGCAACTTCTGTTGTTGCTTCTGTTGTAGCCTCTGTTATTATAGCTTCTGTTATTATCTCTTCTGTTATAGTTGCTTCCGTGGTTATATCCTGCTTCTTTGATGTATCGTCCTTATCCTCATGGGTTACATTGTGGGCTATTACTCCAACACCGCCCACTGTAACGAGGGCAAGGGCACCACCCACAAGTTTTGCCTTAAGTGACATTGCAGCAAGTTTTCCTCCAATACCTGTTAAAGCACTTTTTGCGCCTTCGGCAGCACCTGCCTTAGCTATGCCTCCTGACATCCCCTGCGTAGCTATATTTTCTGCTACGTTATCTGCTACATTTCCAAATGGTATGGCATCTAAATTAGCCACTGCATTATCTGCCACATACCCAAATTGAGTCGCTCCTGCCATGCCAGGTGTACTTGTAGCCATAGTTCCACCTACCATTACTCCAGCTGCCATACTTGTGCATACATTTGAAAACACCTGACATGATAACTGATATGGCACCATACTTGTGATAACTTCTTCTGCGAAAAGAGCAACAAGAAGTGGTGTTGCACTGTATAGTCTTGTTCCATGACTCTTCTCCAGGGAAAGTACCCCCTCTTTAATCTTGGCCTTCGCTCTAAAAAGGTTGGTCTTTATTGTTCCCTCCGGAAGGTTAAGGTATGCTGCAATCTCTGATACTTTCTGCTCATTATAATAATATCCTATCACACAAATCTTTTGCATTTCACTTAGGTTGTTATCAATAATCTCACGTAAAAGTCTTTGTTTTTCCTTATCCTGATATATGCTCTCCGGAATAATATTGTCATCATCTGCCATATCATCAAAGCCCTCTTCCTCTTCCGGCATAAGCACATATTTCTTATTTTTCTTTATGTAGTCATAACACTTCCTTGTAGCGATAGTTCCTGCCCAAGAATAAAATTTCTCTATGTCATTCAAACTGTATATGCTCTGGCTAATTTCAAAAAATGTTTCACTCATTATATCCATAGTTGCATCGTAAGCGTTATCATTTCCGTTCATCACCTTATATATACATGCATATACATACTTCTGTGTTTCTTCATATATAGCGGTAAAGGCATTTTTGTCCCCTGCTTTATAGTTAAATATTGACTGTCGTAAATTCTGACTTATTTCCATTTGTTATCCCTTCCTGCATTTGTCCATTAATAATTATATACTTTGTCAAATAATCTGTCTATGATTTTAGCATTCGCTAAGAAGTTTCTTTTCTTCGCTAATTTCTTGAATTATGTTATATACACACTTACCAAGTTTGAAGCAAAGAACTCCCCCACCTAAATAAAACACCAACCAAACTGCAATAAACATAACAACAACCAAAGTTACAATCATATGAAACCACGAAAAGTAAAAAACATGGAAATGTAAACACAACATACTTCTAAGCTTACAAAACGCTACAAATCCCCAAGGGAAACACATGAAAGTTAAACCATCCATCATTCCCTCTCCTACAATGAAGCAACCTATCATAAATAAAACTGCCATAACTCCAACTAACTTAACTAACTCCATAACTCTTGCTCTTACATTTGTACTCATAATTTTCTTCCTCACTTTTCTTAATTTTTTGTATTTTTTAATTTACTGTTTCTAGTTTAATTTTTGATGTTTTTGTTACGATAATTCCCTCTACGCTTATGTTATCAACATCGCTTCCACGGATATTTATCTCTTGCCCTTCCTTGACAAATATATTGTCCTTCACCGCTTGTTCATTTTCTGATAGTATCAGATATTTTTTTCCAGACTCTTCGATTATAAAACCACAACATTTTTCAAAAATCCTCGGACTACTGATTACTTTTCCTTCGATTTCCTTTATCATAAGCAAACCTCCTTTCCTTGCCTCTTGTCTAACAGACGACAGAAGTTTCAAAAAGGTTTCACTTTTTTTAATTTTATTAAAAAAAAGGAGAACCAAACGGTTCTCCCTTAAAATATACACTATATATAATTACTGGCCAAGTCTTGCAAGTAATTCTGCTCTCTTCGCCTCATTGCCTGGCTTTCCGAGAAGGGCAAACATATTGCTCTTATAACTCTCTACACCTGGCTGGTTGAATGGGTTAACACCGAGAACGTAACCACTCATACCACAAGCGAACTCAAATACATAGAAAAGCTCACCAAGTGAAAGCTCATCAATCTTCTCCATATTAACAAGGATATTAGGCACACCGCCATCAACGTGAGCAAGGATTGTTCCGTTCATAGCACACTTGTTAATGAAGTCTACTGTCTGACCAGTTAAGTAGTTAAGTCCGTCAAGATCAACTGGCTCTGATTCCATTACTACTGAAAGCTTTGGATTCAATACATTGATAACTGTCTCAAAATGATTCTTAGTTCCTTCCTGAATGAACTGACCAAGTGAGTGGAGGTCTGTAGTAAAGTCTACAGCAGTAGGGAAAATACCCTTTCCATCCTTTCCTTCGCTCTCGCCGTAGAGTTGCTTCCACCACTCTGATACGTAGTGTAATGAAGGCTCGTAGTTTGCAAGAATCTCCATGCCAAGTCCCTTCTCATGAAGGACATTTCTAACTGCAGCATACTGCATAGCATCATTTGAATCGAAATCATTTGCTAAGCAATACTCACGTGCATTTGCTGCACCCTGCATAAGTTTATCTATATCAGCGCCACTAACTGCGATTGGAAGTAATCCAACAGGAGTAAGAACTGAGAAACGACCACCTACATCATCAGGTACTACAAATGTCTCATAGCCTTCCTCTGTAGCAAGAGTCTTTAAAGCTCCCTTAGCTGCATCTGTTGTAGCGTAGATTCTCTTAGCTGCCTCAGCCTTGCCGTACTTATCCTCAAGCTTCTTCTTGAAGATTCTAAATGCGATAGCTGGCTCTGTAGTTGTACCTGACTTAGATATAACATTTACAGAAAAATCCTTGTCTGCAACTGCATCCATAAGATGAGTGAGATATGTACTGCTAATGTTGTTACCACAGTAATAAATCTCTGGAGTCTTACGAACCTCCTTGCTAACTGAATTGTAGAATGAGT
>SVED01000043.1 GCA_015057515.1 Lachnospiraceae bacterium | reverse complement strand
TACATCGCAATTTTAAAACCTTAGATATTTGCACAAGCGTAACGCTGGGAACTAATTATACCTACAAGGTCTTACGGGGCAGTCTCAGACATCCTTCCCGCGGCACGATTAATCGAAAGCCCTTGCGCCTGGGATTACTAAGAACCCTGGTTGTCTTCAGAAATTATCGAATATATATGCCGTATTATCTTGGCATCTCAGTAAAGCCAATCTTCTTTTTAACCTTGCGAAGAGTTTTGTTTGCATAATAAGAAGCCTGCTCAGCGTTATTTTTGATTGCTTTGTCCACATACTCCTTATCCTTTAAAAGTTCCTCGTATCTCTTGTGAAGTGGTTCAAGTTCCATGGCAACAGCTTCGCCAACTATTTCTTTAAGCTTACCATAGCCAAGACCTTCAAACTCCTTCAATGCCTCATCCACTGTTTTCTTGGTTACTGCACAGTAGATATCTAAAAGATTCTTGATACCTGGTTTGTCGTCTGTGTATGCAATACAATTGTCTGAGTCTGTGACAGCACGCTTAAACTTTCTCATAATGGTATCTTTGTCATCTAAGAGGAAAATGCTGGCATTTGGATTCTCATCTGACTTTGACATCTTTTTAGTTGGATCCTGAAGAGACATAATCTTCGCTCCACTTTTACCAATATATGCCTCAGGAATTGTAAATACATCGCCATAGATACCATTGAATCTGTTTGCAATATCTCTTGTGATTTCAAGATGCTGCATCTGATCCTTTCCTACAGGAACTAAATCTGACTGGTAGAGCAAAATATCTGCTGCCATAAGTACAGGATAAGTAAAAAGGCCTGTGTTAATATTGTCAGCATGCTTAGCTGATTTATCCTTAAACTGAGTCATACGATTCATTTCGCCCATATATGTGTAACAGTCAAGTATCCATCCAAGCTCTGCGTGAGCTGGCACATGAGACTGGTAGAATATACAGTTTTTCTCAGGGTCCAGACCTGCAGCTATATATAAAAGAAGTAAGGTTCTTGCATTTTTACGAAACTCTGCCGGATTCTGTCTCACTGTTATAGAATGTAAATCCATAATTCCGTAGAAACATTTAATATCTTCATCATCATTTAAGTTAACCCAGTTCTTTAATGCTCCAAGATAATTACCAAGGGTAATCATACCGGTAGACTGCATACCAGAAAGCATTATCTTTTTTCCATCTATCATATCTAATTCCTCCTAAGCAGGGGATGCTACCCCTTTTTACAAACCTTAGTCTTCGTCCTTCACCATGTTCATAATCTGGCGTTTTCTTGCAAACTCATCGTTAGCAAGATACTCATCGTAAGTTGTCTGCTTATCAATAAGTCCTGTAGCTGTAAGTTCCATAATACGATTAGCTGTAGTCTGAACAAACTGATGGTCCTGACAGGCAAAAAGCACTACGCCAGGGAATTTAATAAGTCCATTATTCAAAGCTGTAATAGACTCCATATCAAGATGGTTTGTTGGCTCATCTAAAATAAGACAGTTTGAACCCATAATCATAAGCTTTGAGAGAAGACATCTAACCTTCTCACCACCTGACAATACCTTAACCTTCTTTACACCATCCTCACCTGCAAAAAGCATACGTCCAAGGAAGCCTCTTACATAGGTTGCATCCTTTTCGTCTGAATACTGTGCAAGCCAGTCCGCAATAACTAAATCGTTGTCAAATTCCTTTGTATTATCCTTAGGGAAGTAACCCTGAGATGTTGTAACACCCCACTTGTATGTTCCCTCATCCGGTTCTTCCTCTCCTGCAAGTATCTTAAAGAGAGTTGTTGTTGCTATAGTATTTGGACCAACAAATGCCACCTTGTCGTCATGTCCAATTGTAAATGAAATGTTATCTAATACTTTTACTCCATCCACTGTCTTTGAAATATTTTCAACAGTCAATACCTCGTTACCAATCTCTCTTTTTGGTCTAAAGTCAATGTATGGGTACTTTCTGCTTGAAGGCTTAATCTCATCAAGTTCGATTTTCTCAAGTGCTCTCTTACGTGAAGTAGCTTGCTTTGACTTAGAAGCGTTAGCAGAGAATCTCTGAATGAACTCCTGCAACTCTTTAATCTTTTCTTCCTTCTTCTTGTTTGCTTCCTTCATCTGCTTAATCATAAGCTGACTTGACTCATACCAAAAGTCATAGTTACCTGCATAAAGCTGAATCTTTGCGTAATCTATATCTGCTATATGTGTACATACCTTGTTAAGGAAATATCTATCGTGAGATACAACAATAACTGTATTCTCAAAGTTGATAAGGAACTCCTCAAGCCATGCAATAGCATCCAAATCCAAGTGGTTTGTAGGCTCATCCAAAAGCAATACGTCAGGATTTCCAAAAAGTGCCTGTGCAAGAAGCACCTTTACCTTTAAGTTACCGTCTAATTCGCTCATCATCTTGTAGTGCTGGTCTGTATCAACGCCAAGGCCATTTAAAAGTGTAGCTGCGTCTGACTCCGCATTCCAGCCATCCATCTCAGCAAACTCAGCCTCAAGCTCAGATGCTCTGATACCATCCTCATCAGTGAAGTCTTCCTTCATATAGATAGCATCCTTTTCCTTCATAACATCGTAGAGTCTCTTGTTTCCCATAATAACAGTGTCCATTACTACACAATCATCATATTTGAAGTGGTCCTGCTGCAACACAGAAAGTCTCTCTCCTGCATTCATGATGACCTCACCATTTGTAGGCTCAAGCTCTCCTGATAAAATTTTCAAAAAGGTTGACTTACCTGCACCATTTGCACCTATAAGTCCGTAGCAGTTTCCCTCAGTAAACTTAATATTTACATCTTCAAACAATGCTTTTTTTCCAAGTCTTAAGGTTACGTTACTTGCACTTATCATATCAATAGTCCTTCCTATAATAAAAATGTGTTATGTACTCATATAAGTAGTCATTCTAAACCTAGGATAATATAACATAAAAAGAAACAATTGACAAGAATGTAAACACAAAGAAAAAACGGATGTCCTAAAACATCCGTTTATATAGTATTATAAATTCTTTACGATTGGATCATAAAGGTCAAGCTTACAATACTCCTCCTCAGCGAAGTGCTTACAGTTTAAACAGCTCTTCTCGCTACCGGCAGCATTTGATAAGCTACCATTTCTATCCTTCTTATCGTATGCACTACATCTTTGTGCTACCTCATGATAAACCTCTGATGAACTACGCATAGTTACCCTCCTTACTTGGAACATATATTATGCAGATCAATCTGCATTATAATCTAAGTATGTCCTTGGCAGGTAGGTTTTATACAACATTAGTATGCGTATACATGCTCTTGATTTTTGTTTTGGGCAATCTGAATAAGGGATGCAACCACGTTAAGGCAGGCTGTAAAGGAATAATCACAATCCTGCAGTGTGTTTCCCTCTAGCTCCATGTAGCTATTATGCTTCTTCTGTACGTACTGGTTAACCTGTTTTACATTGGTCATAATCTGGGGAATCTTATCATATTCACCGTTTTTAACTTTACGAATATAACTGTACATCCTATGCTTTAGCTCTTCCTCATATATACAGTGCTCCTTAAAACCACCCTCATAATGAGAGTTATGAGGAAAAGTAAAATAGTCAGCCAGATAATGGGTTATAACTCCCATTCTGAAGGTCGAAACTAAACCTATATTCTTTTTTGCTTTAAATCTTTTAATGAACCTATCCATCTTTTTTTGAAAAAGTTCAAAGGTATCGTCGATACAATGTCTTTGCACTAAAAAAGATGGTGTACAATCAGGCCATATACTTGCTAAACAAAAAGTTAACTTGTGACTGATTTTGCCATCTTCAAGTCCGTGAATGATTCCTCTTGATAATGAAATGTGGGATTTCTTTCTCATTTTATAATTCACTCCAGAAAAAAACTACAATATCCATGAGTTCCATAGAATATTGTAGTTTCTTTTTTATTTAAAGTCAATGGTAATTTGTAACATATTTGTAATATTTTTAGCTAACCATATTGCCTGTATATAATTGATAATATTTGCCTTTTTCCTCCATAAGCTGGTCATGAGGTCCTCTCTCGATTACCCTTCCCTGCTCAAGAACGATTATACAATCACTATTTTTAACTGTTGAAAGGCGGTGGGCAATTACAAAGGTTGTTCTTCCCTTCATAAGCTTATCCATACCTGACTGAACAATTTTTTCAGTTCTTGTATCAATGGAGCTTGTAGCCTCATCCAAAATAAGCACCGGTGGGTCAGCTATAGCAGCTCTGGCAATAGCAAGAAGCTGCCTTTGTCCCTGACTTAAATTTGCTCCGTCTCCAGTAAGCATAGTGTTGTAACCATCTGGCAACATTCTTATAAATCCATCTGCGTTTGCAAGCTTTGCCGCCGCTATAACATCCTCGTCTGCGGCATCAAGTCTGCCATATCTAATGTTTTCCATAACAGTGGCTGTGAAGAGGTGGGTATCCTGCAAAACTATACCAAGAGATCTTCTAAGATCTGCTTTTTTGATTTTGTTTACATTGATACCATCATATCGTATCTTTCCATCCTGTATATCGTAGAATCTGTTAATCAGATTAGTGATTGTAGTCTTTCCTGCTCCCGTAGAACCAACAAAAGCAATCTTTTGCCCCGGTGTAGCAAAAAGGTCTATATTGTGAAGAACCATTTTCTCATCGGTATATCCAAAGTCCACATCATCAAATACCACATCACCGGTAAGTTCCACATAAGTAACAGAACCATCGGCCTGATGAGTATGCTTCCACGCCCACATACCTGTTCTCTCTTTAGACTCTACTATATCACCTGTTGTATCATCTCTTTTGGCATTTACCAAGGTTACATATCCATTATCCACCTCTGGCTCTTCGTCCAGAAGTTTAAATATTCTATCTGCACCTGCAAGTCCCATAACCACCGCATTCATCTGCTGGCTAATCTGATTTATAGGCATACTGAAATTTCTGTTAAAGGAAAGGAAGCTGGCAAGTCCTCCTAGAGTAAATCCTCCTACCTTATTAAGAGCTAATGCGCCTCCTGCTACTGCACATAAAACGTAGCTCAAATGTCCAAGCTGACCATTTATAGGTCCCATCATATTTACAAAGGTGTGAGCATTGTTTGCACTATCATAAAGCTTGTCGTTAAGCTCTTTAAATTTCTCCTTGCTTTCCTCTTCATGACAGAACACCTTGACAACCTTCTGCCCCTCCATCATTTCTTCGATAAAACCATTTACAGCACCCAAATCCTGCTGTTGCTTTACAAAGTACTTTCCACTGTTGCCTACAACCTTTCCACTTACCTTTAGCATTACACCTACCATAACCAGTGTAAGCATCGTAAGAGGAAGATTCAAAGTTACCATACTGATAAACACACTTACAATAGTTATAATACTATTAATAAAGTGAGGTATACTCTGACTTATCATCTGTCTTAGGGTATCGATATCATTTGTGTAAAGAGACATAATATCTCCGTGAGCATGGGTGTCGAAGTACTTAATGGACAGACTCTCCATGTGATTAAACATATCAATTCGAAGGTCCCTTAAGGTGCCCTGAGTCACGTGAGCCATAATAAGTCCTTGAGAGTAGGCAGCCAAAATACCTGCACCATAAAAACAGGCAACTCTTAGCATGGCACTTAGAAGTCCCGAGTAATCCTCCACACCACTTACAAGCATAGGTGTAATATAGTCATCAATAAGTGTCATAGTAAACAAAGTACCCTGAATGTTTGAAAAAACGCTTACAATAATACAAAGAAGCACAGCCATACAATGAAACTTGTATTTCTTTCCAACATATGACATAACCCTCTTGAAAATAAGTCCCGGATTTTCAAGCTTTGGTTTAGGACCACGCATGCCTCTTCCGCCCATTGGGCCTTTTACTACCTTCGCATCTGCCATTAGTCCTCACCTCCCTGCTGGTCAAAATCACCACTGCCACCAGTCTGTGATTCATAAACATCTCTATATATCTCATTGCTTTCCAAAAGCTCCTCATGGGTTCCCATGCCATTTATGCGACCTTCCTCCATGACGATTATTCTATCCGCAAACTGAACACTGTTAATTCTTTGGGCGATGATAAGTTTTGTAGTATCAGGTATCATCTCAGCAAACGCCTTTCTTATCTTCGCATCGGTAGCAGTATCCACTGCACTGGTGCTGTCATCTAATATAAGTACCTTAGGTTTCTTAAGTAATGCTCTTGCGATACAAAGTCTCTGTCTTTGTCCACCTGACACATTGGTTCCACCCTGTTCTATTTTAGTATCATAGCCATCAGGAAATGCCATAATAAAGTCATGTGCACAAGCAAGCTTACAAGCATTCTGACACTCCTCATCCGTAGCGTTTTTATCACCCCATCTTAGGTTTTCGTATATACTTCCACTGAACAATACATTCTTCTGGAGAACCACCGCTACATCATTTCGAAGAACCTCCAAGTCATAATCCTTTACATTGACACCGCCAACCTTAACCTCACCTGCAGTTACATCATAAAGACGACTGATGAGGTTTACAAGACTTGATTTGGAACTGCCTGTTCCACCGATTATACCTATAGTTTCTCCTGACTTAATATCAATATTTATATCAGCGAGAACAGGTTTACCCATTTTCTCCTCAGAGATAACCTCCTGACCCTTTTCGTCCTCGGTTCTTTTATAATTCTTGTAAGCAAACTCTACATTTCTAAACTGAATACTTCCATCCTTAACCTCCATAACCGGGTTATCAGGATTAACAATGTCTGCCTTCTCATTTAATACCTCTGCCACTCTCTTTCCACTTGGCAAACTCATGGACATCATAACAAAGATCATAGAAAGCATCATAAGATTCATAAGGATATTCATACAGTATGTAAGCAAACTCATAAGCTGACCTGTGGTAAGATCGCCTCCAACTATCATATGAGCACCAATCCAGCTTATAAGCATAATACAGGTATAAACTGTAGTCATCATAACCGGTGAGTTAAGTATGAGAACCTTCTCCGCCTTCATAAAAAGGTTGTATACCATATAGCTTGCTTTGCCAAATTTTTTGTTCTCGTAGTCTTCACGGACATAGGCCTTTACCACTCTTATGGCAGAAACATTTTCCTGCACACTGGCGTTTAAGTCATCATATCTTCTAAACACCTCTGAAAAATACTTCATGGCAAATCTAATAATAAATGATAAAATCACCGCAAGTACAAGTACTGCCACTAAATATATACTTGCCAGTCTTCCGTTAATAGTAAACGCCATAATCATGGCAAATATAAGACTGACAGGAGCACGCATACACATTCTAAGAATCATCTGGTATGCATTTTGAATGTTTGTTACGTCTGTGGTTAGTCTTGTAATAAGACCCGGTGTTGAGTACTTATCAATATTGGAAAAAGAAAATGTCTGAATGTTATCGTACATTGCACTTCGAAGATTTTTAGCAAAACCTGTTGAAGCCTTGGCGCCAAACACTCCTCCCAAAACACCTGCTGTAAGTCCACAGACAGCAAGAAGTATCATAATAATACCTATCTTAACAATATGGCTCATATCTCCCTTTTCAACGCCATTATCAATGATAGATGCCATAAGATATGGTATAAATATCTCAAAGGCAACCTCTGCAATCATACAAATAGGCGTGAGTATGGAAGCTTTTTTATATTCTTTTATGTGGGAACCTAATGTTTTTATCACTACAATTCTCCTCCCTTAATCATAATATTATATTCATAGTATTATATCTAATTACAAAATATAAAGTTCGGTATAACCAAATTATACCGAACTTTATTATATGTACCAATCAAAGAAAGGTCAATGTGTTTTTTGTGTAGTCTTTGTGAAAATATCTATCTGTCGATTATTCCTCCCTCCACAGAGTTTGTAATTTTTGCTTCATCTGCATCAAGAGTCACATATTCAATAGCAATATCAGTGTTGCCAACTCCGCCCATTTCCTTTATAGCTACTATCTCATCATCCTTGCAATATACATACACATCTATGGCAGAACGTTTCCATCGCTCACATATATATTCGTCATCATTTATGGTGACGTAGTAGGCCTCAATAAACTCGTCCTCTCCATTACCAGTGTAGTCATATTGTAAAACACTATTGATAAAGGGCTCCATCATATAATCTTCAGTGGCTGAATAAGTATAATACTCAGGTTCTTCATTCTCGTAGAAGGAACTCGCATAATATAAATCGTCGTACAATATCTCCCTATGAATAATGGCTTTTTCTCCATACATTTGCCCGGCTGATTCCATAAAATAATCATCCCCCAAAGCAGTTGCATAGGTATATTCCATATACCCATCCGCCCTTCTTGAAGTCAAATATACTGTAAACTCTTCCCCGGCGAACAAATCCATATAACTCTCAACTATGTGGGGATTATCAATACTTTCCCCCTTATAAATAGGCGCATCAAAATCAAATACACCTTTTTCATTAAACTCATAGCTGTAAGAAAACTCTTCCTCTGGTTCCTCTTCTTCCTGCACTGAATATTGACAGGTATAAAGATACTGTATCAGCTCGTCTTTCATACAATCATTTTCTATAGATATAAAATATTCTCCGTATAGAATTTGCCCATGGTCGTAGAATATACTTTTCATACCTGCATCAGTAAAATATGCCACATAAACCTTATCATCACCGGCATATACACCCTTTACCAGTTCCTCAGTATCTGTGTGAACATCATAATAGGACAGATTCTTTGTACCGAAAAATATGTCGTCTATTATAGGAATCACTTTCTCCTTTTCTGACATATCAACCTTGTCCCAGTTTGCTATCTCACTATGTCTCTCATATCCTATATATCCATCGGTAACAATATCATAAAAGTATTTTGTATCAGTAAGTCCCACATCATTATCTTCAAACTGATACTCCATATAAAACATGTAATTCCCACTTACAGCTCTGTTATAAATCCATTCACCTTCCACGTCACCTGTGATATAGTACATCTCAGAAAAAGTATCTGCAGTGGTTATACCATAAAATCTTTCAAATCCCTGGTTAGTCTCTTCACTAGGCTCAATATAAAAATTCTCTTCCTCGGAAAAATAATGTCTATCACCTATAACAGGAAGGAGCGCAACCATAAGCTCCCTTATTTCCCTTTCGGAATACTTGGCATAAAAAGAGCCATGGTCAAAATCAGTATAATAGGAAACCCACTCTTCATAAATAGTGTAATTTCTGGTTGCACCATTCTCCGTGAGTTTGATTGTCATAATCTCATCGCCTAAGTCCTTGCCATTATATTCCTTATAATCAAGCTTATCCAAGGCATCAAGTTCTTTCATAGACTTAAACTCTTCCAAACCTTCTACATATTCATGCTGACTAAAGTTATAATATTCCTCACCAAATTCGACAACAACATTTTCCCACTGTCTATCTATAGTCTGTTCTTTTTTTGAATCATCCTTACCTGAGCAGCCTGTCATCAAAACAAGACAAAAGGCAAATGCTGCAGCCTGCAATACTTTTTTCATTTTGTTTCCCCCAATTATCCATAAAGCCTTGCATACCAGCAGATACACAAGGCTTTAACAGAACATTTACATAGTTACAAATATGAACTTGGCAACAAAAAGTGCTGCTATAACTGTGACAACTATATCCTTCTTAGTATATTTCTTTGAGAAAATTGCAATGATGACATATGCAATTGCACCGATACCAATACCATTTGATATTGAGTATGTGAGTGGCATCATAATGAGTGCAAGGAAGGCCGGAACTGCTGAAAGCATATCCTCCATATCAACCTTTGCAAAGTTCTTTGCCATCAGAACACCAACATAGATAAGTGCTGGAGCTGTAGCACAGCTAGGAACAATACTTGCAAGAGGACTAAGGAAAAGACATACTGCAAAGCAAGCTGCTGTTACTACACTGGCAAAACCTGTTCTACCGCCTGCACTTACGCCTGATGCTGACTCAACAAATGTAGTACAGGTTGAAGTACCGAGTAAAGCACCTGATAAAGTACCAACAGAATCACACATCATTGACTTATTTATATTGATAGGGTCACCATTTTCATCAAGCATATTAGCCTGTGATGCTGTACCATAGATAGTTCCAACTGTATCAAACATATCTACAAGACAGAACACAATAATGAGCATAACTGCGGAGAATGCACCGCCTATATACGAGCTATTAAATGCTGCGTCCCAAGCATCACCATTAAATAATCCAAGGAAACCAACCTCAGCAAAATCCTTAAAGGACTGTCCAATACCACTTACATCGAATGGTGGAAGCTCCCACATAAATACCCAGTACAAAACAGCCGATGCAACTATACCAATAATTACATTTGCTTTAACGCCATACTTAGCGAGAATAGCAATAATTAAAATACCAATCAAAGCAATAATTACAGGTACAATCATGCGCCATACATCCATACCTGTTACAGTCTGTCCATCAGGACCTACTGTGCCTATTGTATCTATTCTACCGTGGAAATCAAAGAACTGAACAAAGGTATACTGATTATCTTCAATAATACCTGCATTCTTAAAACCAATCATGGCGATAAAAAGTCCAATACCCGCCGGTATAGCCTTCTTGAGGCACTCCGGCATAGATTTTGCAATATATTCTCTAAGTCCTGTAACTGAAAGAATTAGGAATACAACACCGGATAAAAAGATGATTACAAGTCCTGACTGGTAACCTGTAACAACGTTTTCCTGTGCAGAGAAAGCACCTGCTACAAAGGTTGTACAAAAGAACGAGTTAAGTCCCATTCCACAAGCCTGAGCAAATGGCATATTGGCATATAAAGCCATAAGCAATGTACCAATAACAGCTACAAGAATAGATGCAATGTAAACCGCATTCCAAATCTTTCCCATAGCCACAGGATCTGCACCTGAACCTACCAACCATGCATTTGCACCTACTCCGCCAGCAGCCACCTGATCAGGGTTTACAAAAATAATGTAGGCCATTGCGAAGAAGGTTGTAATTCCCGCAAAAACCTCGGTTTTCATTGTAGAGCCCCTCTCGGTAATCTTGAAAAACTTGTCCACAATCAATTCCTCCTTTGATAATATTTATTCACTCTTCGTTCTTGGAATGAAGACACGTGACACTACTTGCTTTTCCTCTTTCTTTGAAGAGTCTATAGCCTGTTTACAGAAGTATTGCTGAGCTTCCAGCTTATCTCTGCCTCTTAGGTTTTGTTTTTCGTAAGAGCCATCCGGCTGCATAATATGAGCCTTAAGGGTATCTGCCAGCTGAATATCTAAAATATCCATAACCTTGCGTTTTAAATCCTCATCCTCAACAGGGAAGGTTATCTCAACTCGTTTGTCCAGGTTTCTAGGCATCCAGTCTGCACTACCCATGTAAACCTCCTCGAAGCCGTCGTTGTAGAAGTAAAAGATACGAGAATGTTCAAGGAAATTACCAACTATAGAACGAACTGTAATATTTTCACTCAAATCCTTAATGCCTGTCTTGAGACAGCATATACCTCTTATGATAAGTTCAATCTTAACACCTGCATGAGAAGCCTCGTACAACGCCTTTATAATGACCGGGTCACAAAGGGAATTCATCTTGGCAACAATCCTTGCCTCCTTACCCTGTTTAGCGTGCTCCGTTTCTCTTGCAATAAGACTGACAAACTTGTTCTTCATCCAGATAGGCGCCACTATAAGCTTGTTCCAGGTTGGTGGCTCTGAATATCCTGACAACATATTAAATACTGCTGTAGCATCCTCACCAATGGCGTCTGATGCAGTAAGCATACCCATATCGGTGTAAAGCTTGGCAGTTATGTCATTGTAGTTACCTGTTCCCAAGTGGACATATCGTTTAATGCCCTCCTCCTCACGGCGAACTACAAGAGCAATCTTAGAGTGAGTCTTAAGTCCCACCAATCCATATATAACGTGACATCCCGCTTTTTCAAGCTTTTTGGCCCAGATAATGTTGTTCTCCTCGTCAAACCTTGCTTTAAGCTCTACAAGTACAGTTACCTGTTTGCCGTTTTCTGCAGCTTTTGCAAGGGCAGCAACTATAGGTGAATTACCGCTGACACGGTATAAGGTTTGCTTTATGGCGAGAACATTTGGGTCCACTGATGCCTGCCTGATGAAATCTACCACAGGAGTAAACTCATCATATGGATGGTGAAGTAAAATATCCTTTCTCTTTATCTGGTCAAAAATACTCTCCTCGTTGTTAAGTGCCTTTACAGGCTGTGGAGTGTACTTTTTATTTTTTAGATGCTCAAATCCATCAAGTCCGTTTACCTTCATAAGGAAGGTAAGGTCCAAAGGTCCATTAATATGATAAACCGCTTCCGCAGATACCTGAAGCTGTTTTCTCAGTTCCTTCAAAAGTCTCTTATCCATATCAGATTCAACCTCAAGCTTGATAACCTCTCCCCAAGCCCTCTGCTTAATCTGCTTTTCTATCTCTTTAAGAAGGTCTGCGGCATCATCCTCATCAATAGTTAAGTCCGCATTTCTCATAATACGATATGGATGAGCACAAACTATTTCGTAGTTAAGGAATAGTTTACCCAAATTTTTCTCAATAATCTCTTCCAGTAAAATAATCTCTCTCACATCAGATTCTGAAGGAAGTTCAATAACACGAGGAAGAACTGAAGGCACCTGAACTGTAGCAATGTCCACAACATCCTTTTTCTTATCTCTTACAAGAGCACCTATGTTAAGAGTCTTGTTGCTGATAAGAGGAAATGGTCTGGAGGAATCCACTGCCATAGGAGTTAAAACAGGGTAAACATCCTTCTCAAAAAGCTTATCCACAAACTTAGCCTGTTTCTCTGTAAGGTCTTCGTAGCTTTTCACCAGTCTGAGACCATTTGATTCCATAGCAGGAAGAAGGGAGCGATTGAGAGTAGTATACTGACTGTTCATCATCTCCTTAGTCTCTGGAATAATAAGGGCAAGCTGTTCCTTAGGTGTAAGGCCTGCTATATCCTTTTTCTTTATGTCTGCATCTACCAAGTCAAAGAGGGATGCAACTCTAATCATAAAGAACTCGTCAAGGTTTGAAGCTGTAATGCTAAGAAACTTGATTCTCTCAAACAGAGGGATGGATTTGTCTTTCGCCTCGTTTAATATTCTATAGTTGAACTTAAGCCAGCTAAGTTCTCTGTTATAATAATTTTCTGATTTGTCTAATAACTTTTTATCTAACATACTAAACACCTCTTCTCAGTCTAAGAACTGGTCTTATGCCATATACTTTTTCAAAGAAATCTGCCCTGCTCTCAAATAGTCCTGCCTCTAAGGATATATCCTCATAGGTCTTGGCAGATATAAGGAGCTGGTCATCCTTTATGGAAACAGTAATGTCTTCTATTTTCTGTGTGTGACTCTTATCTAATATGTTGGCAATTCGAAGAATAGCCGCCAGCTTAGCAATAAGCACGTAGTCACAACCGGAAAGCTCGGCACTAATCTGCTCCTTAGAAGGAAGATACATTACGTTATATTTTATGATGTTGGCTATCTCCATACGCTCCTTGTGAGACAGACCAATAATCTCTGTATTTGCTACGATATAGTAGGAATGGATGGCACCATTGTGCATGTTAATAAAGTTGCCACATTCGTGAAGAAGAGCTGCAATGTGCATCTGAAGTCTCTCCTGTTTTCCCATGCCGTATTCCTTTTTTACACAGTCAAATATTTTCAAAGCAAACTCTGCTGTTCTTTCTGTATGCTTTCTGTTAGTCTTATACTTTTTGTTGATATTATTGGCTGATGCAATAATATCCTCATCGAAATTGTGTCCAAATACAGTTCTGCTGCCCTCCTCCATATAGGAAGCAAGAATACCGTCAGTAAAATCCACCTTTGGAACATATATTTCCTCAGCCTTACAGTGGTTGAGGAAACACTGATATATGATGATGTTTGGCAACATAAGGGTAGCTCTCTCAAAAGGTATACCGTAAGTCTCAGAAAGCTCCAGAGGAGTCATAGAAACTATACGATTATAGATAGCATCAAACAGCTGCCTGTCTATCCTGTCACCTATGTTCAGTTCAGGAACAATCTTCTTGATGGCACCAACAACCTCACCTACCGCAACTATATTTTTGATTTCCTTGTCATTTAAATATATGTTTCTAAAGGTTACGATATCATTATCTACGTAGTCATTGATAATCTTATCTAATCTGCCTGACTTACTACCCATAATGGAAACATAATCTCTAACTCGAATTGCGCCTATAGGCATATTCTCTGTTACAATCATATTATTCTTGTCAAACAAAGATACCTGAACACTGCCGGCACCTACATCGATAAATGCTGTGTTTTTGCTGGCAACATTGTGGAAGTCCTCATAAAATGCCACAAGTCCTTTAAAGTTCATATATCTTTGCTCAGAGTTACCAAGAATCCTTACATCTATGTTTGTAGCCCTTTTTATGGCATCAAGAACAATAAGTGAGTTCTCCGCCTCTCTGACTGCACTAGTGGCATAGGCCCTGTAATCAGTAACCTGATACTCTTTGAGTTTCTTTTTGAAACCATTTAGAATATCACAAACCTGATTGATGGATTCTGTGGTAAGAAACCCCTTACTGTAGGTATCCTTACCCAGCTCAATAATTTTGCTGACACCATCCACCTGCTTTGAAGTTTTCCTGCTGCTTATCTGATATATCTTCATAGATATCTCACTAGAGCCTACATAGATAGCAGCAAACATTTTGTACGCCATACACATCCTCCATTTTACACATTTATCTAATCATTCTTCAAAGTTCCTGTTATGTCCACTCCCTCATTCAATATGTCATACAACTCCATAACTGTTTTGTTGTATCCAGGATGGTAGGCGAAAGGTGCTATCTCGCAAAGAGGTTTCAGCACAAACTCCCGCTTGCTCATCTCTATGTGAGGGATAATGAGCTTCTCCTCCATAATAATCTCACGGTCGTAGAGAAGAATATCAATATCTAAGGTTCTTGGTCCCCAGTGTATAAGTCTCTTTCTGCCTGCACCCTGCTCAATATCTCCGATAACCGCAAGCAGTTCCTCCGGGGTATATAATGTCTCTATCTCAAGACATCCATTCAAAAAATCATCCTGTTCAACATCTCCGTAAGGCTTGGTAACAATATAGGACGAAACCTTACTCACCTTAATGTAATCATCCTTGTTAAGCTGGTCCACTGCATAATCCAGATAGCTCTCCTTATCCCCCAGATTAGAGCCGATTCCCAGATAAGCAGTGTGCTTTTTTCTGGTAATATCCACCATAACGGTGTCAAAATTCATATCTATAGGCGCCTCAGGCTTGCTCACCATAACCTTAACTGCCTTCACCGGGTCATACTTAAGCAAAATAGTCTCTGCAACATTCTCTGCCACCGCCTCAATAAGCTGATACTTATCCTT
Organism: Lachnospiraceae bacterium; assembly: GCA_015057515.1. Lineage (GTDB taxonomy): Bacteria > Bacillota > Clostridia > Lachnospirales > Lachnospiraceae > Coprococcus_C. The sequence continues at coordinate 2,501 of SVED01000043.1, read as the reverse complement.
GGTCATCACCTGATAAATATCTTCACATACAATGGCATAGTTCACTGTCTTATCCAAATCATCTGTCATACCTGCATCTCTGAGGTCAACAAAAAGCTCTGCGGAAAGGAAAAAGGTCTGCCCCTTTATTCTTTCCTCAGGCAAAACACCATGATATGCAAATATTTCTAAATCCTTTATAACTATCTTATCCATAAATGAATCTCCGAATCAAAAAAATCCCTTTAAATCTAACTATGTAATTATAACATATTAAGACAAAATATACTATAAAGAAAATGCACTTGTTAATGAATCCAAAGTAAGTCTCAGTACATCTAAAATTCTCAAACCAAGATTTCTCTCAAGCTGTAGAGCCATACTCATTATCTTCAATCGGTCTCGTAGTTTTGTTCATGATACCCCACCTTCCTAACACAAATTTCCTAATTTCAAACTTGAAACTTCCTATAACTTCAGACTACCCCAATGAGCATGGCTTGGAATAAGGATACTTCCTTAATTGGTACAATTATGAAGTTCATCTTTCTTACCTTTCCATTATCCATTCCCATTACTCATCCATATATACTACTTCCAACTCACGTGGTCGCATACCAATCTGACAATATAGGAAATTGGAAAACTGGTTTTATTTTTAATTGGTTTTTGTATTTTGAAAACTGCTTGAAAACAAAAGAACTTAAAGAATATAAAGATATGGACACAAAAAATCTGGTTCCCTACTTCCCCATATCAACTAAAAATCTCATGAATTTTTTCCCTATTTGGAAGCAAAATTTGGAATTCCGTTACCCCCTTTTATAAAGATATTTATCTTGTAGTTCCATGATTATATGCTGTTTTTTGTTCAGTCTTCGCTCAAATCATTCAGAAACGCCAATCTGATATATCAGTTAAAAAATTTAATCTTATATTTCAAATCACTTTACCAAGGTTATTTTGTGTATCCCTCAGTTATTTGTACATCTCTCACAGCCAAAATTTCGTGGCTAATTCATTAAATGATAAGGGAGATGTAAATATGAAAAATGGAGAAAAAATCACTGTAAACAAGGTACTTCTAGAAAGAGCCAATTCAAAAATTAAGAAGCTATTCAAACGCAACTATACAGCCAACGACCAACTACTAATTATGATACTGCTATATCTTTATAAACATCATTCTAAACCAATCAATTATGACGTGGTTTATCTGGCTTGCAAGCATCCAGACGAGCTTAATCGAAGTAATTATATTACCAAAAAATATTATATCAATAAAATAGTTTTGTCCCTACTTAAAGCCAAGAACCAGACTACTTGCTTAAGCACTATAGTGGAATGCATCATAACTTCTTTCATCACTACCCCAACCTCAGAATATACAGACAGTATACGCCCACTCTATACCATAGTTGGCTATAAAAATACCACTATGCAAAAGGCTACAGCAAATGCCGTAGATGCAATGAACCTTTCGCACAAATCTATGACCTTAGTTGATGGATGTTGTGCAACTGGCTCTCTCTTCTTTGGACTAAAAACATACCCTTGGCAGTCAGTTGTTTTGAATGACTTGAATCCTTTACGGACTAATTTTCTAAACGTACTTAAAACAGAACCACTGAAGCTTATAAAGCAAATTTGGGATGCTGACCTATCTTTCATTAAGCAACCCAAAAAAAGGAAACAAATCATATCTGCATATAAGTATGAAACCTCTAATTATGAAAAGAAACGCGTCAATTATAAACATGTTGACTGCAACGTTGAAATTGCATACAAGATGTTTATTATCCAATGTATCGATAAGGCAATGATAGAGGGGTCTGACAAAATTTTGAAGCGAGTTCTTCGATTTTCACCAGCTCACTTAAAATTACAGAACGCGACGATAACACAAGATGATTGTCTCTCATACCTAAAGAACGACAATGTAAACAAGTTAGTTCTACTCGACGTTCCTTACATAGGTTCTGAGCACACTTGTGCTGTAAAAGGATACAAGTACAAACCCTTCCACGAAAAGGTCGCTGATTGCTTACAGAATGCTAAATACCCCTTTTTGTATTATTGTAGAAGCACTCCACCAAAATCTGATACAACTTTTTCCAGAGAGCAGGGTGAACACATCATGAAGATGAAGCTTGCACAACATTTTATGGATAAAGGATTTTACTTCAAAAAAGTTCATCTTACAGAAGATACCGAACTGATGATTAGTAACCTGCTTTATGATAAAAAAGCTCAGTTTCAGTGGACAGAGTTTGAAGAAAACATTACATAAAATTAGGGCTGTGTTACAAAAAACACAGCCCTATAAAATGATTTGAAATTTCTTAAATGGTCACTAAATACAAATCACCAAAACTAAAGCTATTAAGATACCACAACTAATATATAACCTCATTAATATATTCTTTTAGGTCATCTTCAACAAAATTTACTATTTCTGATAATCTATTAAAATCTACACTGTTTTTAATTTCATAAAAGCCATTAGCCTCACATATTACATA
>SVED01000042.1 GCA_015057515.1 Lachnospiraceae bacterium | reverse complement strand
CCTCTTTAGTTATTAATTAAACTGGATTGTTAATGTTTGTATTATCTGTAGGAGCTACTGGTGTTGTAGGAGCTACAGGAGCTGTAGGAGTTGCAGGTGGTACATTGTTGTTTGGATCATCGTACTTTGCTGCCAAGTCATCTACAGTTGTACCAAAGGTTTCAAGAGGTGTGCTTAAAACTTTTTCCAAGTCTTCCTGCTCCTTGTTTTCTTGAGCCTTTTTAGCTTTCCACCACTTGTAAAGAAGACTTACAATGATGATAACTACGATACTTACAATAACAGTAATAATAATTGATTTGTATTTTTCGCCGAAGCTTCTTTCCTTGTACATAATTCTGTCGGCAGCCTCTGCTAAACCGCCACCGAATATTTCACCAAGATTCTCGCTATCCTGTGACCATTTTGCTTCTACATAATCGTATAAGATGTCGATTGCCTCAGAATCAAGGGTAGTAGCTATTTCGTAACCACAGGCGTCATACATATAAGCGTTGGTGTAATCGTAGAGAAGAAGTATATGACCTTCATCATTGAAGAGCTCATCGTAGATAGCTGCAGCCTCTTCAATACCGTCTACACCTGGTTCCAATTCTTCAACAAAGTACACAAATGCACATACACCAGTTGTTTCATAGAAGTGTTTAAGTCCTTTTTCTAATGGTTTTATCTCATCATCGTATAAGATACCATCAGGGTCTGAATAATATCCGTTAAGTTGAACTAAACCATCAAATTTGTCTCTTTCAACATTTGAATATGAATCATTATAACTAGGTGCCTTATAGTTGTAATACTTGCTATTGCTTCTTCTTGTGCCAGAGAAACTGGAGAAAAGAGCAAGTATAACAATCATCATAATTATAACACCAAAGAAGGATGAACAACCACAACCGCAACCGTTGTTATGTACAACTGTGGTTCCTCCTCTGTAATAAGTTCTTCTTCTGTAAGGGCTGTGGTAGTGATGTCTTGTTGGACGATGATAATGGTGATGATGGTGACCACTATTATATCCACCACCCATAAGTGGATTACCACTTGATCTGCTACCACTGTAGCTTCTGCCAGTACCTCTTACGGAACTTCCTCCAGAACGACCAGAGCCGAATGAACGGCTTGAGCCGCTACGTCTACTTCCCATAGAACGACTTGAACTGCTTCTGCTACCACCTGAACGGCTACCGCCAGAACGACCACCTGAGCGACCGCCTCCCATAGAACGTGCCATATATATATCCTCCTTATGTAAAATAGTATATTGATTTAATCCATACGAATACATTTTACAATGAAAATGTTAAACAGTAAATACAAAATTTACTATATATTCTTAATTTGTTATAATTTATATTAACGTATTTTGTGCTAATATCATTGAATTACGTTGTGAAGTGTGATAAATTATCTGCGGATGGATTTACTGTAAAAAGTTTAAATATTGAACTATACATTCTGGGAGGTATAGATTATGAGAGTTGGTATGGGATATGACGTGCATAAGCTGGTGGACGGTAGAAAACTGATCATTGGAGGTGTAGATATACCCTACGAGAAAGGTCTTTTAGGTCATTCAGATGCTGATGTTTTGTTGCATGCAATTTCAGATGCTTTGTTGGGGGCTTGTGGATTAGGCGATATAGGTAAGCATTTTCCTGATAATGACCCTAAGTACAAGGACGCAGATAGCTTGAAACTTCTAAAACAAGTGGGAAAACTTGTGGATGATGAGAATATGCTTGTGGCAAATATCGATGCCACAATTATAGCCCAGAAACCTAAAATGGCTCCTTATATAGATGATATGAAAAAAAATGTTGCCAATGCTCTGGGGATAGATATCAAGCAGGTTAATATCAAGGCTACTACTGAGGAGGGGCTTGGTTTTACCGGAGAGGGATTGGGTATTAGTTCTCAAGCCGTGTGTCTCCTTGAAACGGTAGATAATTTTGATTATAGGGTAAATCATATGGTTGATTTAGAAACAAGTAAATGTTCAGGGTGTGGAGGATGCCCTATGAAGAATTAAGATAGGAAGGTAAAATGGACGATTACACGACGAAGGATATTGTATTATCCTATGAAAAAAACAACTTAAATCAGGTAAAGGAATTGTGGGATGAAGCATTTGGAGATCCTGAAATGTTTACTGACTACTATTTTGAAAACATTTATAGGAAAAACAGAGTGCTTTCTGCATATTATAAGGATGAGTTGGTTGGTATGATTCATTTGAATCCATACAAAGTATTGTTTGATAAAAGGGAACATGAATGCAGTTATATTGTTGGTGTTGCTGTCAAGGAACATATGCGAGGAAAAGGTATTATGAAGTATATGCTAAGTAATGCCCTTGATGATATAAAAGATGAGGCACCTTTTGCATTCCTTATGCCCAGAAAACAGGAATTTTACAACAGTTCAGGTTTTTCAATGGTGTATTTCAACAGGATATTAGAGTGCTCTATTGTAGATGAGAATGAGTTTGAGAGAGATATAACTGATTGTTATTCTTCTTTGAGACTGCACACTATTAATCTGAGTGGACTTTCAATAGATGAATATGATACCTTGGCTTGTAAGATAAATGACTTGTTGGCATCAAAATATGTCTCCTTTTCCAAGAGAAGTAAGGAATATCTGCAATCAATGGTTAAGGAACATCTGTGTCAACATGGAGATGTGTATTTGGTAAATGCAATATCCTATGGTGATGATGAAGAGGATGTGTGTGAACATCCGGTGGGACTTTTTAGCTGCGATGTATATGATGATGTTATATATGTCGAAAGATTTGAAACCTTTGTTGATAATGGTTTTCCGTTGCTAATAAGCGTGTTAAAGCTTGCTCAGGAAATATCATGTAGCAGATGTACAATCACAGTGGCAGAACATGACATAGATGATATAGATAATGTGGATAAGTTGGTGTCAGGTGTTGAGGTTGCTATAAGTGATGGAAAAGGTATAATGGCGATACCTTTTACAGATAAATCGGAGGATATATTAAAAACAATTAAGGGAAATTGCTTTTTTGATGAGATAGTGTAGATTTATCATTGTAAAAAGCTGGGAGCTTGTGTTATAATAAGTCGATTTGCGTAAATGCAAAGGTAATAAAATTGAATGGGGGATAATCTCATGTACAAGATTTTAAAAAAGGAAGTCATGAATCAGGCTGTTATTTTGATGGAGGTAGAAGCTCCGTACGTTGCTGCTCGTTGTGAAGCAGGTCAGTTTGTTATCGTGAGACTTGGTGAGGATGGAGAGCGTATTCCACTTACTATAGCTGATTTCGACAGAGAAAAGAATTCAGTTACTATTATTTTCCAGATTGTGGGTTACTCTACAGAGCAGTTTGCTAAGCTCGAAGAGGGAGATTTCTTCGATGATTTCGTTGGACCTTTGGGTCAGCCGGCACCTTTTGGAAAGTGGAACAGAGTGCTTGGTGTTGCTGGTGGTGTTGGTTCAGCTCCACTTTATCCACAGCTCAAAAAGCTTTCAGAGATGGGTGTAGAATGCGATGTAATTATTGGTGGACGTTCAGCAGAGTTTGTAATATTAGCAGAAAAGTTTGCTAAGTTCTGTAAGAATGTATATATTATGACAGATGATGGTTCTTTAGGTGAGCAGGGACTTGTAACTAAGAAAATTCAGGAACTTCTTGATGCAGGTGAGAAGTATGATCATGCTATAGCTATTGGACCACTTATTATGATGAAGTTTGTAGTTGCAACAACTAAGCCTGCAGATCTTCATACAACAGTTTCACTGAATCCTATTATGATTGATGGAACAGGAATGTGTGGTGGCTGTCGTGTCACTGTAGGTGGCGAGACAAAGTTTGCCTGTGTTGATGGTCCGGATTTCGACGGTTTCCTTGTTGATTTCGATGAGTGCATGAAGAGACAGACGTTCTACAAGGAAGAAGAGCATGCTTGTAGAATGAAGGCTGCTACTGAGAATTTATAAGATATAGGAGAGTGAAATATTATGGCAAATATGAGTCCAACAAAGGTTCCTATGCCACAGCAGGATCCTGATATTAGAAATAAAAACTTTGAAGAGGTTGCTACAGGCTATACAGCTGAGATGGCTATGGAAGAGGCATCAAGATGTATTAACTGTATAAATAAACCTTGTATGACTGGTTGTCCGGTTAACGTGCCTATTCCTGGATTTATTGAGCAGGTTGCAGCAGGTAATTTCGAGGCAGCATATGAGATTATTACAAGTGAAAATGCACTTCCGGCAATCTGTGGTAGAGTATGTCCACAGGAGAATCAGTGCGAGGGTAAGTGTATCAGAGGTATAAAGGGAGAGGCAGTATCTATTGGACGTCTCGAGAGATTTGTTGCTGACTATCATATGCAGCATGGCAAAAAGGTAGAACTCAATATTGAAAAAAATGGTAAGAAAGTTGCTGTTGTAGGTTCTGGTCCTGCGGGTATTACCTGTGCAGGTGAACTTGCAAAAAAGGGATATGATGTAACTATATTTGAAGCTTTACACAAGGCTGGTGGAGTTTTAAGTTATGGTATTCCAGAGTTTCGTCTTCCAAAATCCCTTGTTGCTAAGGAACTTGAGAATGTTACAGATATGGGCGTTAAGCTTGAGACAAATGTGGTTATCGGTAGATCCCTTACAGTAGATGATTTATTTGAAAGAGGTTTCGATGCTATATTCCTGGGAACAGGAGCAGGTCTTCCAAACTTCCTTAGAATTCCGGGAGAGAATTTACTTGGTGTATATTCTGCAAATGAGTTCCTTACAAGAGTTAACCTTATGAAGGGTTACAAGAAGGATGAGGTTCCTACACCTGTTAAAGTTGGTAAGAAAGTTGCAGTTGTAGGTGCAGGTAATGTTGCTATGGACGCTGCAAGAACAGCAAAAAGACTTGGTGCAGAGGAAGTTTATATTGTATATAGAAGAGGTGCAGAAGAGGTTCCTGCTAGAGCAGAAGAGGTTGAACATGCTAAAGAAGAGGGCGTAATCTTTAAGCTTCTCAACAATCCTGTTGCCATTCACGGTGAAGATGGCTGGGTTAAGGGAATTGAGGTTGTTGAACAGCAGCTTGGTGAGCCTGATGCATCTGGTAGAAGAAGACCAGAACCTATTGAGGGTTCAAACTACGTGATAGACGTTGAGACAGTAGTTATTGCTATTGGTCAGTCGCCTAACCCACTTATTCGTCAGACTACAGAAGGTCTTGAAACTCAAAAGTGGGGAGGAATCATTGTTGAGGAAGAGACAAATGAGACAACTCGTAAGAATGTTTATGCAGGCGGTGATGTTGTTACAGGTGCGGCAACAGTTATTTTAGCTATGGGCGCAGGCAAAAAGGCTGCTAAAGCTATTGATGAGTCTCTTAGTAATATGTAGAATGGAGTGTCATTTTGGATAGATATACAGAACAAATACTAACCAAAAAACCAGATATGAAGCAGAAACTTTTGATAATAGGTGCTGTACTTATTACTGCTATGGGCGTTGCATTTATATGTTTTGTTCATTTTAGTGCAGGAGTAGCAATAGCTACAGTAGGAGGGTTTTTGATATATTGGACAAGATTGTGTTCAAATTCGGAGTATGAGTATTTGTTCATAAATGGTGATTTAGATATTGCACGTATAACTAATAAGTCTACAAGAAAGGATATATATTCTTTCAAAGATGGCGACGTGCAAAGGGTATTACCATACAATTCAGATGCATTTTCTAATGAGCTACAAGTTAACGCAGAATTAACAGTGAAAAATTTCACTTCCGGAGATTTGGATAATCAGGACAGTTGGTATGTATTCATGACAAATGCTAAGAATGGTACCCATGGAGTGGTTTTGGAATTAAACGAAAAAAGTCTTGCTCATGTGAAAGAATGCTTTAAAAACAAAATGAACTAGTAAAAGACATTGTATAGGCTATAAGCTTATACAATGTCTTTTTTGATTATATAAGATTATTTTTTTTAGAAATGGTGATGAGAGTAATAGATAATATAATGATACTTAAAAAGAAAACGTAGAGAATTGGTAGAATATTAAAATTGTCTCCCGTGTTTGGAGTAGGTGGATGATTTTCGTTGGTTTCATCCTTTACTTCTTTTTCTGTGGTTTCTGTGGTAGTTTCGGGAGTATCATTTTTTTCCTCTTTTTGCTGGTTGTGGATTTTTAATGTGTGTCGGGAAACTAATTTGGGATTTGTTGTTGCGGCGTCTAATTCTATTAGATTCCTGTTTTGTGTAAGAGAAATTTTAAAATCATCACTTGTAATATATCCTTCAGGTGTGACACTTTCTTTGATAATATAATCACCTAAAGGTAATGTGGGGGAGGATATAGCAAATCCATCCTTGTTGGTTGTTATCACTTCTACCATATCACCTTTATGATATACAATGTTTCCGTGGCCATCATATGAGAATATATCTTCAGCAGCATAAATTGTAAATTCTACATTTTCTAAAGGCTTGGTGCAGGATATTGGCGATGAACATAAAATTTTGTTTTCGCCGGTTTTATATATTTCGATTTGTCCAGTAATAGGTATATTTTTTATGTTCACTGTAAACAAACCTGCATTTGTTACGGTGATTCCGTTTTCATCAACATAGGTTTCGTAAGGTGATGCGTTAGATACTTCAATATCATAGCTTGTTTGATTGCTAAGAGAACCATATTTGTTTGGATGTACAATCTCTTCTATTCTGTATTTTCCTGGTAACAGTGGCTGAGGAGTTATAAGATAACCTTCTTCATTTGTAAAAAATTCGTCCATTGTTGATGTGATTTCATCCTTTGATACATTGAAGGAAACGTAAGATTCATCTGTGTAAGACCATATTTTGAATGTGGAAGAATTGTTTAGTATAGATAGCCCCGTGTTTATATCGGTTTTGACTATTTTTACGTAAGACTTAAATATTTTATTAACTAGAAAAATGGTTTCCGTAGGAGTTTCGGAATGTTGTTCCAGGTTAATAATAAAGTCTTTAGCGGGAAGATAATTTTTGGGTGTGGTTGTTTCTTTTACAAGATACATACCACATTTTAAAGGTATACTTTTAGCATAACCGTTTTCATCCGTAAACAGCTCCTTTTTACCATCAGAGGTTAACACAATGGTTTTGGATTCATCCCAAATGTAATTGCCATATTCATCTGTGGAAAGGGAATTGATAGGGCAAGCCATAAATCCCGCGCTTTGTAAAGGAAGGGTGCTTCCGTCGATATTTTCGCCATGTTTTACTATCTCAAATGGTTGAGTCATGGGTTGATTTTCAGGACGCAGGCTGGTGGTTGTTAGTACGTCAACATCTACAGTTATTATTTCTTCTGACAAAAGGAATCCTGTTGGAGGAACTAATTCTCTCAAGTAGTAAGTTCCTATGGTTAAATTGTCCTCTTTGGCATAACCCTTTGCGTCGGTTGTCATTATTCGTACTGGATTTGTTTTTGAAACAGCATCCTCATAGCTTGTATATAAACCATATTGAACACCTTCCATATCATAGTCTATTATATCTCCTGGTTTGATTGTTTCTGATGATACTTTGATTATTTCTATAGAGCCCTTATTATACCATTGTATGGAAAAACCGGATATGCTGGTTGCGACTTTGGGGACTAGATATATTAAATCCTGAAGTTCTGTTGACTCGGTTGTGGCAATCATTGCGATGTAGGGTTGCTGGTTGAGAGAAAGAGAGTTGGTTTCCCAATAGTCAGTTGAAGAAATAGGAGCAGTGATATAGAAACTGTCGCCTCCGTTTATGGTAATGGTACCATAGGCTGTCGTACCATCACTGTAAGTTAATGTCATATATGAAGGGAGTTCGATGGTTGTGGAAATTCTTTTGTCTCCTATAGCGGTTATGAGAGGGGTTCTTTGTACTGGTCCGTCGATGTATCCCTCGCATATGCTAGGGGAAAAACTAATAGAATATTCTGGTACATCCTCTGCCTGATCGATAAAGGCTTTAAAGTCTGCGCAATTGGCATTATAGCCATCATTGCTGTATGTTTCAGATAGAAGAAGAGAGGTTGCTACTATTGCTTGTTCGTCACTTTCAAAACCATTCCACTCCATAGGGCCGTTGTAGCCATAGTACATAATCTTTAACAAGTCCTTGTTCTCACAGTACGAGAGATTTACTTTTGTTCCTAGCGGTGGGGAGTTCTTAGAATGTTCCAGACAAAGTGCAGTGTAGGTGTCGTCTATGACAAACTTGCCTACAGTAGAGCTAAAACTTCCGGTGTATGTTACATAGGATGTGTTTGTGACGGAATGAGTTTTTTCTTCGTCTGCTGCCGGTGTAAGAAAATTGCATAAAATGCCTATAAGAAACACAGGTAGCAAAAAAATTCTTATAATGTTTGTTCTTTTGTTTGATGTCATATAAATCCTCCTTAAAATAGTATATATATAAACCATGTAAACATGGATAGTTTTTTAAAAAAATAAAAAAGGGCAGAATAATAGAAATCAGGGAGAGGGATAGTGTATAGTGTGTTTGATTTGTGTTGGTGATATAATAGTTGTTGATTGAAATAAATACTGAAAACGTAATGATAAAAAATGTGATAAAAAGAATTATAGAAAATATCAACCAGACTTAAATTAGATTAAGTCTGGTTATAGTTCTATGAAATAATATGTAATTATGGCTCCAATGGTTCCATCTTGAGTCCTTTATACATCTTAGTGTAAAGGCTCTTCTCGTCAGTGTAGAGCATATAACCACGAGGACCATCCTTAACGATGTAAGCGTATTTGTTTTTTTGTACATTCATATAAAGAACTTCGTCAACATTAAGTTCTTTAGCCTTGGCTTTTGCAGTATATACATTAAGCGGCTCCATTTTGTACTTCTTCACAGCCTGATCTACTGTCATTATAATTACCTCCCATCTGGCATTACAATATTATGCTTGATAACGTATAAAATGAATATTATAATAAATGTATTATACGTTTTTATCTAAGAATAGTATATTGTATATTATTGACAAAGTCAACTGTAAAATGTGCATAAATTTAAAAAATAGGTATACTTTTTACGTTGTTGTCATAGGGGATTGTCAGGAGAATAATAATGGATAAAAATGAAAGAAAAAACACACCTAAATTATTGCTTCATGTATGCTGTGCACCATGTAGTTCTCATGTGTTAGAACTCTTAGAAAATGAGTTTAATATAACGGTTTTCTTTTATAATCCAAACATCACATATGAGTATGAATATAAAAAGAGACTTGAGGAATTATACAGGTTTATATCAGAGGCTCCTTTTACTTCAAAGGTACAGATATTAGATGGTGGATATGAACCAAATTTGTTTTTTGATATAGCAAGAGGCATGGAAGACGAGCCAGAACGCGGTGGGAGATGTTATGAGTGTTACAAGCTTAGGATGAGGGCTACTGCAAAGTTGGCAAAATCACAAGGCTATAACATTTTTACTACGTCTTTGTCTATAAGTCCTCACAAAAATGCAACATGGATCAATGATATAGGTTTTGATTTGTCTAAAGAGTTTGAAATTGATTATTTGTATAGTGATTTTAAAAAGAAAAATGGTTATGCCCGCTCGATAGAATTATCCAGAGAATTTAATCTGTATAGACAGGATTATTGTGGATGCATTTTCAGTAAAAAAGAAGCTGAAAAAAGAAGAGATAAAAACCTTGAGAATAATTACAAAATATAGTAAAATTAATGTATAAATGTAAACAACGGAAGGAGGGCTGTTTATGCAGATTAATGGTATGAGTAACAATTACACAATTCCTATCAGCAATGTCAGTAGGGTGACTCCTGTCAATACTGATAATACAGTAGACAGCGCTTCTAGGATAAAGGCATCGACAGAGTGTTCTACCTGTGAAAACAGAAGATATGTAGATGGCTCTAATGAGATGGATGTATCTTTTAAAACCCCAGGCAAAATCAAACCAGAGGAGGCTTTTACAAAAGTTAGTTCTCATGAGAGGCAGCATGTTTCTAACGCTATAGCAAAAGGCAACAAACCAGGTGCTAAGCTTATAAGTGCAAATGTAGCTATTAAAATGAGTGTGTGTCCTGAATGTGGACGTAATTATGTTTCTGGTGGACTTACAACAACCCAGATTAAATACTCAGAAAGTAATCCTTATGAGAAAAATAGAAAAAGCGTTGAGGGAAGTTTGCTGGCAGGTAATTTCATAGATAAAGCAGTTTAAGATATATCGGCGTGGGTTCTGTTTAGAAGCCATGCCATATTTGAGAGAGCAACTTGTTCGTTGGTATCTAAGGCTCTATAATATGCAAGAATTTGACGTTCTTCTATAGATAGAGACTCCTTGGAAACAATTTTTGTATATATGGGTAGTTTTTCCAGTGATTCGGCTGGAACCAAAGGAATTAAAAGATCTATTAAGTCAGTTTTGTATAGAAGAGATATTTCTATAAGTATTTCTGCAGAAGGTACTCTTGTACCATTTTCATAGTGGTTATAAGTGGAACGTGATAGATATAATAAATCGGCTGCCTGCGCTTGAGTATAGCCAGCAGCTATTCTTTTTTCTGTAAGTGTGTTTGCAAAGCTGTTAGTGGACATAGTTTCACCCCCTTTTTTGCCTAATGTCTTTTTTTGATGTACAAAATGGATATTGGATTTTGAGGATTGGCTTTTGATTGCATCCTCTAAGAAAAATGAAAATAAATTAGAATTTAAGATGACAGATAAGGTGGCCAGCGTGTTTGGTGGAGGCAGACACCTTCCCTGTTCATAATTGCTATAGGCTTGTCTTGATATTTGTAATTGCTTTGATATATCAGCCTGAGTAAGGCGATGATGACGGCGAATACGTTTTAGACGAAGCCCGAAGTCTTCAAACAACATAGATATTATTCACCTCCGATGGGCTGATATTAACATAGAAGGTTATATGTTTGCAAGAGGAAAATTAAAAAAACAAAGGAGATTTATATGAGCAAGGCTGATGAACTTTTTATTAGTATGTGTAAGGATATTATTGAGAATGGCTTTAGTACCGAAGGGGAAAAGGTCAGACCTAAGTGGGAAGATGGCTCTTTTGCGTATACCTACAAAAGGTTTGGTGTGGTAAACAGATATGATTTATCAAAAGAATTTCCTGCTATAACTCTTAGAAAAACCTATGTAAAATCTGCTATTGATGAACTTCTTTGGATATGGCAGAAAAAGTCTAATAATGTCAACGAATTAAACAGTCACATCTGGGATGCGTGGGCGGATGAAAATGGCTCTATAGGTAAAGCATATGGTTATCAGCTGGGAGTTAAACATCAGTATAAAGAAGGTATGATGGACCAAGTTGACAGGGCTATTTTTGATTTAAAAAACAATCCATATAGTAGGCGTATTATGACTAATATTTATGTCCATCAGGATTTGTCGGAGATGAATTTATATCCATGTGCATATAGTGTAACCTTTAATGTTACAGGTGATCGACTTAATGCAATATTGAATCAGCGTTCTCAAGATGTTTTGGCGGCAAATAACTGGAATGTTGTTCAGTATGCTGTTCTCGTTCATATGATGGCACAGGTGACTGGTTTTAAACCAGGAGAATTGGTTCATGTAATAGCTGATGCCCATATTTATGACAGACATATTCCTATTGTAAAGGAACTCATAGAAAGGCCAACTTATCCGGCACCAAAATTTTGGATGAATCCGGATATAAAGGATTTTTACGAATTCACAATAGATGATTTCAAGATAGAAGATTATGAAACAGGACCTCAGATAAAGGGGATTCCTATCGCTGTATAAATTAAAGGAGGGCACTATGGATTTAATCGTAGCAGTAGATAATAATTGGGCTATTGGCAATAAAGGAGATTTATTGGTTTCTATTCCGGAGGATCACAAGTTTTTTAGGCAGACAACTATGGGACATGTTGTAATATTAGGCAGAAAAACTTTGGCCGGATTTCCTAATGGATTACCATTATCGGGAAGAGACAACATTATAATGTCCACAAACAAGGATTACAAAGTAAAGGGCGGAATAGTGGTTCATTCTAAGGATGAGCTTTTTGAAACCTTAAAGGAATATAAAGATAAGCAAATATTTGTCATAGGTGGGGGCAAGATTTATGAAATGCTTTTGCCGTATTGTAAATATGCTCATGTAACTAAGATAAATTACAATTATAGTGCGGATACTTATTTTCCAAATTTGGATAAGATGGATAATTGGAAGATTGTGGCTGATAGCGACGAGCATACATATTTCGATTTGGAATTTTATTTTTACAAATACGAAAATACTGCTCCTTTGAATATAGATTAATGTTTTTTTGAAGGATTTGGAGTTTTTGCACAAAAAACATTTTGCAAATGTAATAAAAGCAACAAAAACACTTTTAAATAGCAAATAAATATGATATAATTTCTTTATGTGTTTTCGGCAAATATAATTTTTGGAGGATAATGTTATGGCAGAGATTATGATTACTTCGGGTTTTGATTTCGAAGGTTATGAAATTAAAGAATATTTGGGGTTTGTTAGTACACAGACAGTTATGGCTTCCAATATCTTGAAGGGACTTGCAACAGGTGTTACAGAAATGTCAGATGCTGAAAGTGAAAAACTCACTGGTAAGCTTGAGCAAGCAAACGATATAGCTATGGGCAAGATTAAAAAGATTGCACAAAAAAGAAAAGCTGATGCAATCATTGGTATCCAGCTTAATTATACACAGTTTGGAAATAACTCTGTTGGTACAGTTGTTTCTGGTACAGCTGTTACATTGCAGAAGAAAATAGAGGAGGATCATATTGTTAGCAAAGAGCTTTATGTAAGTAATTATTATAACAGACTTGTTCCTAGACCAGTTAGAATTAATTTAACTGGAAACAATAAAGATGTTAAGATTTCTACAAGCTTTTACAATTACAATATGGATGATATTAGAGCAATTAGAGCTGATGTTGAGCTTACTAATCTTTACGAAGAAAAGCTTCTTCTTAAGAATCTTGATTTTGTATTTGAGAGAGGAAATGTTACTCTTATTGAGTCTGCTCCAATTGATTGCAAGCTCCCAGTTAAAGATATCCTTCTTATAAAGGATTCAAAGGTTACCATATCTAAGTATGTTACTAGTAGAGGCGTATTTGCATGTAATGATTTACCAATTAATGTAGATATGCCATTACATAGACTTGCAGCATTAAAAGAGAAGAGAGGTATTGATGCTGTTGAGAAGTATAAGACTGATGGAATGATTTGGACATGTAACTGTGGATATGTAAATGAAGCTGGTTCAGAGGAATGTATGGTTTGTGCTCGTAAGCAGGAAGATATGAAGAGTACTTCTAAGTTCAATCCTGATGAGATGATTTCCAAGATGCAAACTAAAGAATATGTTATCGAAATTAAGGATGTACTTATGGAATACATTAAGGATATTGATAGCGAATATAGAATGGAACTTCTTGAAATTATGGAATCTGGTCTCCAATACGAGAAGACAAGAGGTAATATGAAAGACACAGTTATTGAGAAGGTTGAAAAGGTATTTGAGGGACATTAATTATTGTAAAAGCCCTGGCTGTGTGATAAACTTAAAACAATGACTTTATTTGGGGTGAATGATATGGGCTCAGGTCTTAGCTTAGCCAGTGTAAATAAAATTAAAGAGCTGGCAGAACAAAGAGAATATGGTCTTGCTTTAGATATTGTGGACAGTCAAGATTTGTCTAAGTCACTTAATCCACAGTTTTTAAGAGTCTGCGGAGATATTTACATTTACAATAATAGATATGTAGATGCACGTAAGGTTCTTATTATGGCTCATAGATTGGCTCCCGAAGGAAAGAGAGTTATGTATTCTCTTACAGACTTATATCTCAGAATGGGGTATGAGGATTTGGCAAAACAATATTATGAGATATATTTGTTTGATGCTGAGGAGAGTAGTGATGAGACCAAACAAATAAAGTACATTTATGCTAAAGCTCATGGTGAGGATATGGAAAAACTGGAAGGTTATCTATGCCCTCATTACATACATAATTTGGACTATGACTGGAGCTTTGAGGCATTCTTGATTCTGTCACTTAGAGGAAATACTGAAGAGGCAGATATATTAGCTTTGGATTATTGCGCGACTTACAAAAATAGTGAATATAGTACTATTATTGATTCAATTAAATCGGGTAGTGATAGTGCAGAAAAGTATTTTAATGTCTATTTAACCAAAATGGTATCTGATGATGATCCTGAACAAGCTGATATTAGAGAAGAAGAGGCTAGGTTATTAGAGGCAGATTGGTTAAGAATACATCCTAAAGAAGCTCAGATAACCATTGAAGTTGATGATTATGAAGAGGTAGAAATAGGTACTATTCGAAAATATAAAAAATTCCTTAAATCTCAGGATAAACAAAAGACGGAACAAGGTTTAGAAACATCAGAAGAGCAGGCGGAGGTAGCCTCTACAGGTGAGGCGTCTGAAACTCAGCAGTCAGAAACGAATGGTTCTGAGGATGTTTTGGAAAACTCAGAACTTGACATGGAAAAAAAGGGTGTTAAGGATATATTAAAAAAAGTATTCTCTAAGAAAAAGAAAGATGAAGATTCCGCGGAAGAAATTCAGGAAGATGAATCATCTATGGAAGAGCAGTTTGTCGACGAAGAGAATGATCCTGAGGGAAATAAGCCTTATGAAATGACACAGGATGAATCTGATGATAATGTTCTTGATGAGACAGAAGATTCTGATAAGGATTCTCTAGATAGTGAAGACAAAGTGGAAACAGAGATTAGTGTAGAATCAGATGTGGAGACAGAGTTTGTAACAGAAGAACAAGAATTCATATCAGATGATGATTTTGGTGGCGAAGAGTTAGTTGACGAAGAAGAGGAAGATATGCGAGAGATATATAACATAAAGCATAACCCTATTGTATCAGTTGATTTAGAAGAAAATGATTTTGCTGCTGAGTCGGATACTATCGAAGGCTTGCATGATGAAGAATTTTCTAATCCTTTTGATGGCATTAGTGCTTTTGATAAGGAAAAAGAAGAATCAGGATTTTCATCTAAGAAGAAGACAGAGTTTATGTTTGATGATATAGATATGTCAGATGATGATGAATTTGGAGAGGTTGATGACTTTACACAGTCAGACGATGATGATGAGTTTGGTGAAATGAAGTCTCATTTAGATGAGATTTTCGGAACCTCTGATAAAGAGGAAGAAAAAGAGTTAAGTATACATTTCGAGGACGAAAATCCTAAGATGGAAGAAGAGTTCGAGAGTGATATAGAAGAAGCCTTCGAAGAAGAGGAAGAAATCTACGAAGGAGAAGTAGAGGAAACCTTCGATAAAGAGGAAGAAATCTACGAGGAAGAAGTAGAGGAAACCTTCGAAGTAGAAGAAGAAATCTACGAGGAAGAAGTAGAGGAAACCTTCGAAGTAGAAGAAGAAATCTACGAGGAAGAAGTAGAGGAAACCTACGATAAAGAGGAAGAAATCTACGAAGAAGAAGTAGAGGAAACCTACGATAAAGAGGAAGAAATCTACGAAGAAGAAGTAGAGGAAACCTACGATAAAGAGGAAGAAATCTACGAGGAAGAAGTAGAGGAAACCTACGAAGAAGAGGAAGAAATCTACGAGGAAGAAGTAGAGGAAACCTACGAAGAAGAGGAAGAAATCTATGAGGAAGAAGTAGAGGAAACCTTCGAAGAAGAAGAAGAAATCTACGAGGAAGAAGTAGAGGAAACCTTCGAAGAAGAGGAAGAAATCTACGAGGAAGAAGAGTCATATGAGGAAGAAGTGGCGGAAGTACAGGAAGTACCACATGTTGAAGAAAATCACAAGAAATCTATAGATTTCCCAGTTTTCAAATCGTCACTATTCCCTAATTATAATAAAAAAGTGACTGAGGTAGAGAATAACTTCAATCAGATTATGACTGAGGCTCAAGACAAGATACAAGACAATCTCCGTAAGGAAGAGCAGATGCAAAAGGAAGCAGAAGCCTTACTTGCGTCACTTGGAATTGATTTGAGCAGTATTTCGGTGACCTCTAGTAGTATAGAGAGCATCAATGAGACATTATATAATGAACCTTCACGAGATGAATTAAAAGCATCTTTGAAGATAGATTCTGTTAAGAAAAATATCTTAAGACAACTTAAAGAATATAGATAGTTCTTGACGAGAAGGTGTTACTGAAAGGAGGCATAACAGGTGGCTATTGATCAAAGAGAAGCGTTGATTGCTGCTGTTAGGGCGCAAGTTGAAAAGGAGAAAGCTGCAAAGGCTGAGAAGCTAAAAAAAGAGCAGGAAGCTATGCAACTTGCAGGGAAGAAACCTACAACAACTAGCACTGATAGCAATAAGCCTAAATACAAGACTCTTTCAGCAGAAGATTTGGCCAAAATCGAAGAAAAGAAAAGGCGTAAAAAAGCTGCTGAACTTGGTATCGAATTAGATGAACCAAAAGAAGAGAGTGCCGAACTTAAATCAGTTGCTGAGGAACCAAAGGAGGCAGAAGCTCCAAAGGCTGAACCAAAGAAGGCAGAAGCTGCTAAAGAAGAACCAAAGAAGGCAGTTGAAGCTAAGGAAGAGCCAAAGAAAGCTGAAGCCAAGGAAGAACCTAAGAAAGTAGAAGCTTCAAAGGAAGAACCTAAGAAAACAGAGGCAACAAAGCAAGATACAGTTAAGTTCACTGCAAAAACAGAGACTGCACCACAGGAAAAGAAAGAACCAGAAGGTCTTGGTATGAGTGTTGGTATTCAGCCAGATAAATCTGGAAAATCCTTGAACAGTGGTCTTGGAATTAAGACAGAAAAGACTGATGACAAGAAGTCAGGCCTTGGTCTTAATCTTGGCTTAGGTGGTAACAAAGAGCAGAAAGCAGAAGCTCCAAAAACGGAAACTAATAAGCCTTCATCTGGCGGAATAAAGTTTACTGTTAAGGGGGCTGATGATGCAAAGAAGGAAGATACAAAGCCTGCTAAAGAAGAACCAAAGAAGCCTGAGCAAAAACCATATCAAAAGCCTGCATTTAATGCAGAAAAGGCTAAACTTCAACCTACAAAATTAGAAGGTGGAGCTAGTAGCGTTAAGATTATAGGTGATGATAAGGAAGATGCAGATGATGCTGTAATATTTACAAAAGATGGAAATACTACAATTATATCAGACAGTGTTCAGTGGCAGGAAACTGATGTGGTAAAAACACAGAATAAGTCACAGGATGGTGATGATATAATTAGTATTGTGCCAAATAGAAAGACACCTACAAATGATGTTAAGAGCATGTATGATATAGATGATGAGGATGATGTCCTTGGCGCAGAAATATCAAAGCTTGCTGGCTATGAAGGTGCAACTAATCCAAAGTCTGACGACAAGAAGGAAACAGTAGAAGATGCTGCAAAGAAGGCGGAGGCCGAAGCTGCAAAGAGAGCTGAAGCAGAAGCTAAAAAGAAAGCTGACATAGAAGAAACTCGTAAAAAGGCTATGGCCGAAGAAGCTAAGAAGAAGGCAGAGGCCGAAGCTGCAAAGAAGGCTGCTGCTTTAGAGGAAGCTGCAAAGAAAGCCGAAGCACAAAAGAAGAGAATGATGGAAGCTGAAAGACGTGCTGAGGAGCAGCAAAGAAGAATTGCTGAGGCTGCTGCAAAAGCAAAGGCTGAGGAGGCTGCTCGTAAGAGAGCAGAAGAGGAAGCTCGTAAGAAGGCTGAGGAAGAAGCTCGTAAAAAAGCTGCGGAAGAGGCTCGTAAGAAAGCTGCAGAGGAAGCTCGTAAGAAGGCAGAAGAGGAAGCAAGAGCAAAGGCTAAGGAAGAAGCTCTTAAGGTTGCAGAGGAGGCTCGTAAAAAGGCAGAAGAAGCAACAAAGATTCTTGAAGCTGCAAAGAAAGCTGAGGCTGAGGCTGCTAAATTAGCTGAGGAAAATAGAAAGAAGGCAGAAGAAGCTCGTAAGAAGGCAGAAGAGGAAGAAGCCCGTAAGAAAGCTGAGGCAGAAGCAAAGGCGA
>SVED01000041.1 GCA_015057515.1 Lachnospiraceae bacterium | reverse complement strand
CTCCGCTGGCTACAAGTCTTGTATAAGCATATACATAATAAACCATCTGTGGTACCAAACGTCCAATATTGATAGAGTTAGCAGACGAGAACTGGTATCCCTTAGTAGCAAGGTACTCATTAAGCTCCACATCAGAGAACATACTCTTCACACCTGTTTGGGCATCATCGAAGTTTCCTGTTATACCCACAACAAATGTGTTGTCACCCTTCTGTGTAATCATCTGCTTTTCCTGAATTGGACTTACACCATTTTTCGGATAAAATACAATAATCTTAGTCCCTGGAACATCTGCAAAGCCAGCAAGAGCAGCCTTACCTGTATCTCCCGATGTTGCTGTTAATATAACTATTTCTTTTGAAACGTTATTTTTCTTAGCTGATGTAGTAAGTAAATATGGCAATATTGAAAGTGCCATATCTTTGAAAGCAATTGTTGAGCCATGGAATAACTCAAGGTAATATGCTCCAGCATTCTTTACAAGTGGTGCAATCTCAGCAGTATCAAATTTGCTATCATATGCACTATTGATACAATGCTTTAATTCTTCCTCAGTAAAATCAGTAAGCATAAGCTTCATAACGTTGTATGCCACTTCACGATAGTCCATCTTCGCAAGTTCTTCTAAGGATGTATCAAAAGCAGGTATTTCATCCGGCACAAATAAGCCTCCCTCATTGGCAAGCCCCTTTAAAATAGCCATAGATGCTGTAGCTGTTTCATTTGAATTTCTAGTACTTTTGTATATAAGTTCCATATACTCTACTCCTTAATCTCTTATATGTAATATTCTTTTCAACATTCCATCTTGGATAATAACACAATCAATATATAAAAACAAGAAAAAAGAAGCTGTTATTAACAACTTCTTTTTTTTAAGATTACTGAGCTCTATAAACTGTAGCAACCTGTCTACCAAACTGAATAGCTTCCTGGTGTGAATTGAAGAACACGTCTATTCTGTTACCCTTTATAGCTCCGCCTCTGTCTTCTACTGTATATACCTGACCATTTATAACCACCTCTGTACCAAAAGGTAACACCGATGTATCAGCTGCAATAGTTCTACCTGCGGTTGCTCTTGTTCCACTTGCTGTAGTTGGATTCTCCATATTACTATAAACACCACAACAGATTGGACATGGACAATACGCTGTAAGAACATAATCACCTATACTAACATATGTGCCATTTGCATCAGCATATGTAGTAACAACCGGCGCGTCATAAACTGTAGGCACTGTTACCTCTTCTACCTCATCAACTGTACTTTGAGCAGTAAGAGCATCCAAAGCCGCCTGATCTTTCCTATCCTGTCTCTTTGATGATAAAATCTCATCCACCTGCTTCTCTGAAATCTCAAGATTTGCAAGCTGCTCCGCTTCATAATTTGCAGTCTTCATATCAGCATAACTCATAGTAGCAACCTCAAATGTATTACCACCATAAGCCACCTGCTCATCAGCAACATCTGATATAGTCATTACAATACCTGTAGACTTATTGTTATCTAAAACATTGCCCACAAGATTAATTCCACACACTACTGCGAGAGATGCAACAACTACTGCAGAACCTATAGTCTTATAGTTATTCTCAAAAAAATCTTTAGTTATCTCTTTTGCTTTGCTAAAATCAAAATCCTTAATTTTATTCTTAAGTGACTTCAAGTCTGGTTTCTTAAGTTTTTGTTTCAGTTCAACAAATTTTAATTTCATAAATTCACCTCTGTGTGACTATTGTTTTTCAAATATGTTACAAAATCATTACACATCACACAATCAGATTATAATTTACCCAGGGTATATGGTCAATAGTTTTTGGAGTTTTTCGTCATTATGCACAAAGAAATCCGGATTTTTTGTGGGTTTTATATGGGCTTTTTTAACTATAGTACATAAAACACAACAAAATGTAACATTATTTAACATTTTACTATTTTTGTAATATTTTATATTTTGTGATTATTAAACTTAATTACTAGACATATTTTATTATTACAATTATACTTTAAACATACCGAAAATTATCTATAGGAGTTTAAATATGAGCACTGGTGTCTACACCACAACTAAAAAAGATGGTTCTTTGTCGTACCGAGTATCTATTACTTTTAAAGGCAAACATATAAGTCTCGGAAGTTATAATGACCTTTCTTTGGCAAAAGATATTTATATAGAAGGAAGACGTATTGTTGATAGCAATGATTTATCCTTAAATGACTACAACACACATATGAAAATTCCATTTAACAAATATGTATGTCTTGTCAATTTCAGAGATATGGGCATATACTTTCCAAATCCTATCTACTTAAGAAAGCAATACTTTGAATACTATCTTTCAGAAAAACAAGTCCTCAAATTTGACAGGGATGATCTTTTCTTTTATGCCTCTCACAAGATTCAACAAAAAGGTGGATATCTTTTTGTTTGTGACTATGGCAGTCAATACAAAATACTTTCCAGATATGGTATTAGGCCTTTTGCCGTATACGGAAGAGACTATATAATGGCAAACGGCGATAAAAACGACTACCGATACTCCAACATCAAAATAATAAATAATTTCAACGGTGTACATATTATCACTGAAAAAGGTAAGGACTACTATGATGTTGTGATTCATATTAATGGCAATTATAAAGTTGGACGTTATAACTCTGAAATTGAAGCCGCTATTGCGTACAACAAAGCCGCTGATACATTACATACCAACGGCATTAAAAAAGCACATATAAAAAATTACATTTCTACTATAAAGAAAGATGAATACTTATCTATCTACTACAAAATAAAAATATCGGACAAAATCATTAATCTTAAGCCTGATAAAACCTAGCTACTATTTACAAAGAGTCTGGTTAATCAGGCTTTCCATTTCCTCATAAGTCTCAACCTGATTAATACTGGCTCTTAGCTTGGATGAATCTTTAAGTCCTTGTGTATACCATGCAACATGCTTTCTCATTTCATGAATTCCAGTATACTCTCCTTTGTACTCTATCATCATTTTTGCATGTCTAAGCATCATATCCCTAATGTCTAATGATGATGGTCTTATTAGCTCCTCTCTCGTTTCAAGGAAATGTTTAACTTCCCTAAATATCCACGGATTACCCTTAGCCGCCCTTCCAATCATTACACTGTCACAGCCTGTTTCCTGTTTTATTTTAATAACATCCTGTCCAGACGAAACATCTCCATTTCCAATAACAGGTATAGTAACCGATTCCTTAACCTGTTTGATAATATTCCAGTCTGCTTTTCCCTGATAATACTGTTCTCTGGTTCTGCCATGAACTGCAACAGCATAGGCACCTGATTCCTGAGCAATACGTGCAATCTCTGGAGCGTTTAATTCTTCCTTGGAAAATCCAGCTCTAATTTTAATGGTAACGGGCAAATCAACTGCTTTTGCCAGTGCATATACTATTTCACCTATAAGCTTAGGATTTTTCATAAGGGCAGAGCCTTCGCCGTTATTTACTATCTTCGGCACAGGACAGCCCATATTTACATCTATAAAATCAAAGCCCTTATCCTGAAGTTTCTTTGCCTGCTCTGCCATAAGTTCCGGTTCACTGCCAAATATCTGAACTCCGATAGGTTTTTCCCTGTTATCGGTCATAATAAGAGGACCTGTGTTTTTATTGTTATAATGCATACCCTTGGCACTTACCATCTCTGTGTAAAGTATATCACATCCCTGTTCCTTACAAAGTAAACGAAATGGCAGGTCACATATACCTGCCATTGGTGCCAGAATAATTTTATCTTTAAAATCTAACATAAAATCTCCTGCTAACCTGAAAAAACTCAGGCTGTATAGTATGATAAATTATTATTGTTTCTCAAATATTAGTCTAAGTCCCTGAAGTGTTAAGTTTGGATCATAAACATCAATTTTGTCAGTATTTTCTGATATAAGCTTACCCAAGCCGCCTGTAGCAACAACTTTTATATCTTCTATGCCAGACTCTTCCTTCATCTTCTCAATAATATATTCTGTCTGACCAATACAACCATAGAACACACCTGCTTGCATACTTGTTACAGTGTCCTTTGCAAGGACAGAATCTGGTTTGGTAATCTCAATTTCAGGAAGTTTTGCTGTTCCGGTCCAAAGAGCACTTGCCGCAAGTCTTATACCCGGTGTAGTTACTCCCGAATGGAAAACCCCGTCAGAAAGAACTAAGTCATGAGTTGTGGCAGTACCAAAATCAACAACAATAACAGGACCACCATAAAGCTCATAAGCAGCAACTGCATCCACCAATCTATCCGCACCCAATGCTTTAGGATTAGGTATAGCAACATTAATACCAGTCTTAATTCCAGGTCCAACAATGATTGGATTTACGTGTAAATACTTGATAATACCACTAGTTAAAGAGTGCATTATCTTTGGCACAACAGAGGCAATGATAACAGAATCTATATCATCTATACTCATTCCCCTTAGAGTAAGCCAATCTCCAAAAAACATTCCGTATTCGTCAGATGTACGAGCGATGCCTGTAGTCATACGAAATGTATGTAGAAGCTCCTTGCCATGGAATAAACCTACTGTTATGTTAGTATTTCCTACATCTATTGCAAATAACATATATCCTCCTAATACTCAGTTTAGAAAAATGCCTGAAAGTATTGTTCAAGCTGTTCAAACAATTCCTTCTTGTTTTCTCTTAACTGTTTAACCTTAAGTACACTTCCTATCTCATCGTACAATATATCTTCCTCGTAAGCTTCAGTTTTAATCTGAAGTTCACCTTGGTTGTCGAATTCTAATATAATCACTCCACCAACATCTTCTGTAAATAGAACGCACATTATTTGAAGTTCCTTTTTTACATCATCTGGAAGATTATCAAAATCTTCGTTGAGATAATACTTTTCAGCATATTTTGAAGCACTACAAAGCACTATACTATCTTGATACATACAGTTCTCCTATACTTAACCGATAACATCTGCCATGTTATACATACCAGCTGGCTTTCCTGCAAGGAACTTAGCCGCCTCAACAGCACCCTTTGCAAAAACTGATTTAGAATAAGCAGTATGTTTAATCTCTATTACTTCATCAAGTCCTGCAAAAATAACCTCGTGCTCACCTACAATAGTTCCACCTCTAACAGCAGAAATGCCAAGTTCTTTCTTTCCACGCTGCTGTCTAACTGACGAACGATCATATACATACTCGTACTCGTTATCTCTAGCCTCGTTAATAGCATCTGCCAAGGCAATAGCTGTTCCTGATGGAGCATCAAGCTTAAGATTGTGGTGTTTTTCCACTATCTCAATATCATATCCTGCTGGTGCAAATACATTTGCCGCATCTTGCAAAAGCTTCATAATCGCATTGATGCCAAGACTCATATTCGCTGACTTAAGAATAGCAAAGTCCTTTGACATATCTGATACTCTGTTTAACTGCTCTGGGCTTAAACCAGTTGTACATAAAACAACAGGAATACATTTATCTGATACATAATCAAGAAGCTTTCCAACTGCTGATGCAATAGAAAAATCTATAATGACATCTGCATCAACATCACAATCCTGTATATCTGTAAACACTGGATATCCATTATCCCTATTGTCTACTACATCAATGCCTGCAACTATTTGAACCTGGTCATCCGCCTTACAAATATCGGTTATAACCTGACCCATCTTACCATTGCAGCCATGCATGATTATCCTAACCATATATTCCCCTCCTAGAACTCTAATCCGAAGTCTCTCATTGCCTTTTCTAATCTTTCAGCATTAGCTGGTTCCATCTCCGAAAGAGGCATTCTAAGCTTACCGCCACAAAGACCCATAAGTTCTACAGCCTTTTTAACAGGTATTGGATTTACCTCGCAGAAAAGTGCATCACAAAGTTCAATTGACTTAAGCTGAAGCTCCATAGAACCCTTCACATCACCTTCAAGATACTTTGCAACTAAATCGTGTGTCTGCTTAGGCGCAATGTTTGCAATAACAGAAATAACGCCCTTACCACCTAATGAGAGAATAGGCACTACCTGATCATCATTACCTGAATATAAATCAAGACATCCATCAGCAAGACTCATAAGCTTTGCAACCTGTGAAATATTACCTGTTGCCTCTTTAATACCAACTATGTTATCCACATTCTTTGCAAGATATACAGCAGTCTCAGGTAAAATATTAACTCCTGTTCTACTTGGTACGTTATAAAGAATGATTGGAAGTGACACACTATTTGCTATTGCAGTATAGTGGTTAATAAGTCCTTTCTGAGTTGCCTTGTTGTAATATGGAGTAACTATAAGAAGTCCATCAACACCAGCCTTCTCTGCCTCCTGTGATAAATATATAGCTGTTTCAGTGCAGTTTGAGCCAGTACCTGCAATAACAGGCACTCTCTTTGCTACTACCTCTGCACAGAATCTGATACACTCAATGTGCTCTTCGTGAGTGAGAGTTGATGACTCACCAGTAGTACCACAAACGATAATTGAGTCAGTTCCATTTGCAATGTGAAACTCAATAAGACCTCTAAAGCTCTCGTAATCCACCTCACCATTTTCTAAAAATGGTGTTACGATTGCTACACCTGAACCAGTAAAAATTGCCATAATATAATTCCTCCTAATAAATAATATTGGTGCAAATAATTATATAGGTATTGGTAAAAAAAGGTTGACACTCATAAAGTGCCAACCTGAAATAAATCCCTTGTTATTCCTTTAGTAGCACTCCATCTCGCGATGACAGTCGTACAGCTATTAACTGTAAAACCAGGAAGATAAAGCTCAGACATCCATCCCCCTTCGGCAACATCCCCTTTCATCTATGTTCAACTGCTCTAAGACATCCCATAGAATACTGATGAATATCGCGCCTCTACCCATATTATTGCATTGTAAGTAGGTCTTCACCTAACTTCTCAAATTATAACACTAGGATATACATATGTCAATCTATTCTAAACATTCCATTTTACTTACAGATACCTCGTAAGCAACCTTGTTTACTATCTCATCATTCCCAACCTTTTTTTGGTACTCTCTGCTCTGTATACGCCCCCACACAGCCACATGTTCACCCACAGAAAGCTTACCCGCAAATCTGGCATTTCGTCCCCAACAAATACAAGGTATATAATCTGATTTACCATATGCTCTGTTCACTGCAAGAAGTATATCTGCAATCTCCCTTCCAAGCGGAGTCATACGATACACAGGCTCCTTACATATGTAGCCATCCAAATATATTTGATTTGGTTTATTCTCTCTGTCATCAATCTCATCAACCACTTCAATTTCTCTGACAAAAACTGATAATATGAGTCGATTCTTATTTTCTTCATGTTTGTTATAGGAACGAAACTGTCCCTTCGCAAGAATCTTCTCTCCAATATGAGATGTTTCAACGTCAAATAATCTGTCTGATACCATAAGTGGTATTACATCATGAGCATCACTTAATCTGCTGACTATAATATCAACCATATAAAAGCCTTCTCCAAATATTTCATGGCTGAATGTAAAGTCTGATACAATTTCTCCTGCTACTACTACCTGATTGTTGTTTAAAATTTTCTCTGTCATAATTTCCTCCCCTTAATATCCCGCAAATTGTAGTGTTTTTCGCGGTCGCGAACACATTTTATCTTTTTCGTGTGCGCGAATATCTTATTTGTGTACATATAATATATATTCTAGGAAAAATCTTTTATGACTAATTTTTTATAAAAAAATAATGCGAAATGTAATAACATTTCGCATTAAGGTGATATTATAATCTTTGTCTCAATACCTCATAAGAAATAACAGCAACAGAAGTAGCTGCATTAAGGGATTCTACTTTTCCCTTCATAGGTATTCTTATAAGATCATCCGCAGTCTGACTTATCTCCTCAGATAATCCATTTCCTTCATTTCCAATAAGGAATCCACAGGCATTGGCAAAATTCTTTTCATAAAAATCTCTACCCTCCAAGTGAGCACCATATATGGTCACTCCTTTTGATTTTATATAATCTATATCTGACTTAAGGTCTTCTGATATATATATTGGAACCCTAAATATAGATCCCATTGTTGAACGAACAACTTTAGGATTGTATATGTCCACGGAATCCTTACTAAGCATAATGCCTGTTGCACCGGCTCCCTCTGACGTTCTTATGATTGTACCAAGATTTCCCGGATCCTGAAGACGTTCTGCGATAATAACAAACGGAGACTTGTCATTTTCTGTGTCTATGCCACAAATAACCTCATCAATATCATAAGAAAACATATTCACTAATGCTAATACTCCCTGAGGTGTACCTGTATCAGAAATACCTCCAAATATATTGTCAGAAACAACGTAGGCTTCTAAGCCAAAGGAATCAACAAGCTCCTTATTTTTGTCGTAAAAGTTTTCAGAAACAAATATAGAATTTATTGACTCCTTCGGTATCTCCTTAAACATTCGTATACCTTCTACAATAAAAACCCCTTGCTCATTACGTTCCTTTGACGACTTTAAAAGCTTTTTAATGTTTTTAATTTTATCATTTGATGCTGAAGTAATATTCACCATATACTCTCCTGCTACTTTTTCTTTTCTCTGACTACGATATTGTCCATACCATATGCCATCTTGAGTCTTAATATAAAATCTTCACTGGCTAAAACCTTGTATCTGTCGCCCATTCGCTTTGCCTTACGGCTGGCTCTAAGCTGTACCCATACTTCGGTCCTTCCCGGAAATTCCCTCAATATGTTCATAAAACCAGTTTCTTTTTCGAAATAATCATTTTCATTTTCAAAACAGACCCATACTTCCTTGTTAGTTGCATCCTTATCTGCCTTAATCTCTTCAAAAGTAATTAAATTTGATAAAAGCAGCTTACCTTCTTCCTCTGTTACGGAAGCATTACCCTTAACAAGTACCTTTGCATCCTTTACAATGAGGTGCTTATATTTTGCATAATCCCTTGGGAATACTACAACCTCAACAGTTCCATACAAATCCTCTAATGTTATAAATGCCATATTATCCCCATGTCTGGTTGTCTTAATTGTAATCTTTTCAATCATACCTCCCAAGACATATGGTATCTTGTCCATAGCACGAATAACACCGTCTTCTTCGTCAGGAATGAAATCTATGGATTTAGCATTTGTTTCCTGGTCAATAAGCTCCATATACTCATCCAACGGATGTCCACTTATGTATATACCCAGCATTTCTTTTTCCCTTGCAAGAAGTTCTTCCTTACTAAACTCCTCCACCTCAGGATACTTAACCTTGAAATCATTTTGTTCTTCCAGTCCTAAAAAATCCAGCATAGACATCTGACCTGACATGGAATTTTTCTTATTCTGCCACACCTGATCTATAACACTAGGATACACCATTAACATTTGTCTTCTGTTATGCCCAAAACTGTCAAAGGCACCTGCACAGATAAAACTTTCTATAGTTCTTTTATTAGCTTCCTTGTTGCTAAGTCTGGTAACAAAATCTTCCAAGTCTTTGAATGGACCAAAATTATCCACATCTTCTCTTATAACATTGGTAACACCTTCGCCTACGCTTTTGATAGCAGACAATCCATATCTGATAGAATTGCCGTCCACAGAAAAATCCCCTCTGCCAACATTTACATCTGGTGGAAGAATCTTAATTCCCATAGATTTACAAGTCTGTATATATGTAGCAACTTTACCCGAATTTTCCTTGACAGATGATATAAGTGCAGCCATATATTCTACAGGATAATGACACTTAAGGTAGGCTGTTTGATACGCCACCACTGCATAGGCAGCTGCATGAGACTTATTAAATGCATACTTAGCAAAATCTGTCATTTCATCAAAGACCTTATTTGCCACAGCCTCACTTACACCTCTGCTTATACATCCAGGAACACCTTCCAATTCATTACCATATACGAAATTCTGACGCTCCTTCATCATAACATCAGCTTTTTTCTTTGACATTGCTCTACGAACCAGGTCACTTCGACCAAGAGTATATCCAGCTAACTCCATTACTATCTGCATAACCTGCTCCTGATAAACAATACATCCGTAAGTAGGTGCAAGTATTTTTTCCAAAGCCGGATGGTCATATGTTACGTCTGATGGATGTTCTTTACCTTTAATGTAAAGTGGTATAAAGTCCATAGGACCTGGTCTATACAAAGATATTCCAGCTATAACATCTTCTATATTGGCAGGCTTGAGTTCCTTCATGAAACTCTTCATACCAGCACTTTCAAGCTGGAACACACCTTCTGTTTTACCGGCTGAAATCATATCGTAGACAGTCTTGTCTGTCATATCTATTTGATCAATATCTATATCAATATTATGATTGTCCTTTATAAGTCTTAAGGCATTTTGAATAACTGTCAGATTTCTAAGTCCAAGAAAATCCATTTTGAGAAGTCCTAATTCCTCAATAGTTGTCATATTGTACTGAGTGGTTGTAGAATCCTCTGTTCCCTTTGATAAAGGAACATACTCATCAATAGACTCTCTACCTATAACAACACCTGCTGCATGGGTAGATGAATGACGAGGAAGTCCCTCTAACTTAATAGCCATGTCAACCAGTTTTTTTATAGCCGGTTCTTCATGGTACATATCCTGAAGTTCCTTGCTACTTTCTAATGCCTTAGGAATAGTTATACCCAAATCTGATGGTATAGCCTTAGCTACCCTGTCACATAAACTATAAGGCAAGTCCATAGCTCTACCAACATCTCTTATACACATCTTGGCTGCCATAGTTCCAAAGGTTGCTATCTGAACAACCTTTTCCTTACCATATTTTCGTACAACGTAGTCTATAACCTCCTGTCTTCTATCAACACAGAAGTCAATATCTATATCGGGCATGGTAACTCGCTCTGGATTTAGGAAACGTTCAAAGAGCAGGTTAAAGCCTGTAGGTTCTATGTTAGTAATCTCAAGACAATAGGACACAATACTTCCTGCAGCAGAACCTCTTCCCGGACCTACCGCAATATCATTATCCTTGGCGTACTTGATAAAATCCCAAACAATCAGAAAGTAATCAACAAACCCCATATCCCTGATAGTATTAAGTTCATATTCCAGTCTTTCTTTCAATGCATCAGTAACCGGATTATATCTTCTTTCAAGTCCCTGATAACATATCTCCTTTAAATACGAGTAAGCATCATATCCCGCAGGGACATCATATCTCGGAACCTTCTGCTCACCAAACACAATTTCAACATTACACATATCTGCTATTTTGCAGGTGTTTTCCAGAGCTTCCTTTGCATATGGAAAAAGAGCATACATTTCCTCCGGTGATTTGAGGTAGTATTGTCCTCCATCGTATCTCATACGATCTTCATCTGTGACAATCTTACCTGTCTGTATACAAAGAAGTATATCGTGAGCCTCTGCGTCCTCTGCTCCTATATAGTGAGAATCATTGGTGACTACCATCGGTATACCCGTTTCCTTTGAAAGTCTCATAATGCCCGCATTGACTGTTCTTTGTTCAGGAATACCATGGTCTTGCATCTCAAGATAATAGTTACCTTCACCAAATATATCCCTATATTTTAATGCCGTTTCTAAAGCTTTGTCATAGTTATTCTTTCGAATATTTACTGCCACCTCTCCCGCAAGACAGGCACTAAGAGCGATAATACCCTCACTGTATGTCTCAAGAATTTCCATATCTACTCGTGGCTTATAGTAATATCCCTCTGTAAAACCTTTGGACACGATTTTACACAAATTCTTGTATCCTTGATTATTTTTGGCAAGCAAAACAAGGTGATAATATCTGTCATCACCCTTTACAACTTCTCTGTCAAATCTTGAGCCAGGAGCAACATAAACCTCACATCCTATAATAGGTTTAATACCTGCTGCCTTAGCTGCCTTATAAAAATCTATAGCACCATACATAACTCCGTGGTCAGTAATAGCAAGAGCAGACATACCAAGCTCTTTTGCCCTGGCAACCAATTCTTTTATCTTAGCCGAGCCATCTAACAGACTATATTCTGTATGGACATGTAAATGTGTAAAATCCATTTTACTTACCTCTTTCTACACAAAAGAAATATATCAAATCACATTGTATATAAAACTAATTTTCTTTTAACTCCTGAACAAATACTTTTGTATATCTTGCTGCTCTTTTTGCAGTATTAAGAATTTTATCAGCTTTCTCAATTCTCATAGGAATTACAACTTTGTTTTTAATGTATCTAAAGGTATATTCCTCTCCTTTTTTTTCAAGCATTTCAAGATATAATTCCAAAGTTTTTGCCGAATCGGGATGAAGCAGAGTCTTTGCTCTGCCTTTTTTATAATATTCTAAAGGCTGACTTTGATGGTAATTTTCTTTGTTATAATTTTTGCAGGCAGCAATTCTGTCACAAAACATCTCTATAATATATTCTGTAGGCATAGGCATACCTACTATTCCCTTTGATTTGTCTACACTATAGTCAATCCAGTACTCCAGATGATGCTTATTTCTACCTTTGTGATGAAGCCATGCTGTTGTAAAGCCTTTATCCTCTCGCTCAGCATCGTTAGGACTTCTATTACCCTGATAATATTTTGCACCCATAGAAAACTCGGTCCAGGAATACTTTGACAAATCATGTAAAAGCCCTTGTTTATACAGCCCCACTTTAAAACAATGCTCCATAACCAAAGCCTTATGATGATTGATTGTTTTTAAATGTTCTAACCAGTTCATACTATCACTCTTTCTAAAATTGAAAATTTTTCTTTTCAATAGTTATTATCATTCAAATTGCATCTCACTACTCAGACTTCACATATATGTCATATAAACCCTCTGTAACTATAGTAGTGTTGTCCCTAAAAACAAATACAGCATCTGCTCCATATTGCTCCAACAAAGGAAGGGAATTGTCATAGCCAAGTACATAACAGGCAGTGGAAAGTCCGTCACTTAACAGTCCATTTTCACAGACAACTGTAACAGAGCTAAGGCCTGTCTCTGCAGGAAAACCTGTAGCTGCATCGAAAATGTGATGGTATCTATATCCATCTTTATCTATATATTTTTCGTAATCACCGGATGTGGAAATGCATATGTTTTGTTTTCCCTCAAAACACAGATATCCTATCATGTCATCTTCATTGCCCTGAGGATTTCTTATACCTACCTTCCAGTCCGAGCCATCACTTTTCTTGCCATAAATTAAAACGCTTCCACCCATAGTAACTATGGCACCATCCATATCATATCCTTCTA
Organism: Lachnospiraceae bacterium; assembly: GCA_015057515.1. Lineage (GTDB taxonomy): Bacteria > Bacillota > Clostridia > Lachnospirales > Lachnospiraceae > Coprococcus_C. Next base: position 5,110 of record SVED01000041.1, on the reverse strand, counting down.
AAATTCCTCGTGCCAAATCAAGGGCATAACCCTTTCCCGTAGCTCCCAAATCAAGAATCATATCTGGCTGGTCAATAATTATTCCGTCGTCCGTGAATTCAATATGATCATAACCAACCAATTTTCTTGTATCAGCTATATCTTCAAAAGGTGGAATACTAAAATCTTCACTACTTGCATTCTCAATATTCCACAGATTAGCCAGTGGACGTACTGTTATATCCAATGCTCCCTTGCTTGAGACACATATATCATATGATGATTGAAGAATTTTATACAACTCATCGCTAAGCACATACTTTTCACCAGCATTATAATTTGTATTAAGAGTTGCCAACTCGCTACCGGACTCACGCCAGGATATAAGATTATTTGAAAGATTATTTGCTGCCAAAACTATCTCATCACTAATTTTTTGAGATTCTTTTGAACCATGTATGGTTACACTGACTGAGGTTCCCATCGCAAAATCATTATAGGTCACACCGGTATCACCTTTTTTCCCAATTCCTTTTTTTGAAATAGCAATACATACAGCCAATATACCCAGTGCAAGAACTATCATTTTCAATAATGTTGTTATTTTCTTATTCATATGCCAATTCTCCATTTGACTCTATAAGTTTTTTGTACCAATATCCTGATTCTTTTATGGTTCTTTTTTGTGTCAGATAATCAACATATATAAGACCAAAACGTTTATCGTAACCCTCTGACCACTCATAGTTATCCATAACGGACCAGTATAGATATCCCATAATTGGAATACCTTCATCAGCAGCTTTCATAAGATGTGAAACATATCTGGCTATATAATCCTCTCTGTTAGGATCACAAACCTTTCCATGTCTGTCAACCCAATCCATACTGGCAATACCATTTTCACTAATCAAAATAGGAAGACCATATCTCTCGTATAAAAACTTAGGTGACCAATACATAACCTCCTCTGTAACACGCCAGTTCATAGTAGTTCTAGGTGCTCCCTGATAAGCATTTGTTTCATAGGTATACTGTGGTCTTGACTTTTCGCTATAATAAATATTAGTAGCATAATAATCTAGCGGCTGAGATATGAGTTCCATATCTTCCTTGGAAGGAGTAATCATATCCTCCCCAAATATCTCATAGGCTTCATCAGGATATTTTCCCAGATATACAGGATCAGACCACCATGTATTAGAGAAATATAAGCCATGACTCATGTTCATAGTTTTTCTTCTGGCTTCCTCAATAGTCTCCGGTTTATTATCTTCTGGAACAAATGAAGGTCCTGTAGGAGCAAATGAAACAATTGGATTTATTTTTGCATGCTCACGAAGGCATTTTACTGCCCTTCCATGAGCCAAAAGTAAATTATGGCTCATTAAAATAAGCTCTCGATTAGAATACTTTTGGAAAGGCGCATGATGACCACCCCAATATCCACATCCAATAATACACTGAGGCTCATTAATAGTTATCCAATATTTCACCCTGTCAGAAAATGCATCCACTAAAACCTTGGTATACTCCTCAAACCATTTCGGTGATTCATCATTCATCCATCCACCTTTTTTATACAACTCATAAGGATAATCCCAATGGTGAATTGTAACCATTGGCTCAATACCTGCCTTAAGCAGCTCGTCGATGAGATTTGAATAAAATTGAATACCCTTTTCATTTATCTTTCCTATTCCATCAGGCATAACTCTGGTCCAGCTTATGGAAAATCTATAATATTTTAATCCAATTTCCTTAAAAAGGGCTATATCCTCTTTATATCGATGATAATGGTCACAAGCCACATCACCGGTTTCAGTATACTTGACATGTCCTGGAACACGGCTATATACATCCCAGATATTCATTCCTTTGCCATCTTCATTATACGCACCCTCAACCTGGTATGCAGCTGAAGCGCCTCCCCATATAAAATCCTTAGAAAAACCCATACATATTCTCCTTTACGATTAATGATGATAACCTTCCATACGTCTAGTAAAATCGTCCATTTTAACCTTTAATTTAGCGTAATCCTTTTCTGAAAGTTCTCCTTTTTCATGGAGTTCTTCCAATCGGGAAACAGCTTTTTTTCTGGCTCCTATGGCTAAATCCTTATAATTATTTTCCAGATTAATCTGTATATCGTTAAATATTGCCTCTACTTCTTTTTTTGCGTTTTTTGACTTTGAGTTAAACATATATATCTCCTTGTAAAAAAACTAAAAACACCTAATCATATTATTATCTATTTGAGTTGAAAAATATCACGTCACAAGTACCTATAATTATACCACGTGAATATCTTCATTGCAACGAAGCAGATTTTTTGTTAAAATAATTTGGACTTAAACAGTTAGGAGAAACGCTATGATATTAGCATGTCAAAATATAAGCAAAGCTTTTGGTGTAAATCAAATATTAAAGGATATTTCCTTTCACATTGAAGAAAAGGAAAAAATAGCCATAGTCGGCATAAACGGTTCCGGCAAAACTACGCTATTAAAAATCATTATGGGTGAAGAAACTCCCAACGATGGACAGATTGTAATTGCCAAGGATACTACAATAGGTTATTTGTCACAGCATCAGGATATTTCATTTGACAACACAATCTATGCGGAAATGCTGGATACAAAAAAACACATAATCGAGCTTGAGGCATCGATTAGACAACTAGAGTTAGACATGAAAAATGCTGATGGAGAAGAATTAGAAAGAATTATGGAAAGCTACAACCGTCTTTCCAGTAAGTACGATAGAGAAAATGGCTATGCCTATGAAAGCGAGGTTACTGGTGTTCTAAAAGGTCTAGGTTTTGATAAATCCGACTATGACAGACATATAAATACCTTGTCGGGTGGACAGAAAATGAGAATTGCCCTGGGAAGACTTCTCCTTACCAAACCTGACATAATAATCTTAGATGAGCCTACTAACCACCTTGATATGAATTCCATTTCGTGGCTTGAAGGATTTCTTGCCTCATATCAGGGTAGTGTAATCATCGTCAGTCACGATAGATATTTCATAGACAAAATTGCTACAAAGATTGTTGAAATTGATAATACAAAAGGAATTGTATACCACGGCAATTATACTTACTATTCAAAAAAACGTGGTGAAATTCGTGCTTCACAAATGAAAGCGTACTTAAATCAGCAGGCTGAAATAAAACATCAAGAGGAAGTTATCGCAAAGCTAAAGCGGTTTAACCGTGAGAAATCCATTAAGCGTGCTGAAAGTCGTGAAAAAATGCTTGATAAGATTGAGGTTTTAGATAAACCTTCCGAGGTGGCTTCAGAGATGCGTCTTAGCCTTACTCCATCTGTAGAAAGTGGCAACGATGTTCTTACCATCACTAATTTAAGCAAGAGTTTTGGCCAAAACACACTTTTTTCTAATCTAGATATGGATATTAAACGTGGGGAGCATGTTGCACTTATAGGAGGTAATGGTACAGGAAAAACCACCATATTAAAAATCATCAACCGACTTGTATCAAAGGACACTGGAAATATCACTTTAGGTTCAAGAGTTAAAGTTGGATACTATGACCAGGAGCATCAGGTTCTTTCTTTACACAAGACTATTTTTGAAGAAATATCAGACGCATATCCTGATTTAAACAATACTAAGATTAGAAATGTTCTAGCAGCCTTCTTGTTTACTGGCGATGATGTGTTTAAGAAGATTGGCGATTTATCAGGTGGTGAACGAGGACGAGTATCTCTCGCTAAGCTTATGCTCTCTCCTGCTAACTTCCTTATACTGGATGAGCCTACCAACCATTTAGACATTCAATCAAAGGAAATTTTGGAGGAAGCCATCAGGAATTATACTGGTACTGTTTTATTTGTCAGTCACGATAGATATTTCATCAACAAGGTTTCGTCTAGAATTATAGAGCTTAGAAATAAGCAGTTATATAACTTCATCGGAAATTATGATTATTACGAAAGCCATAAGGATAATGTTTATGGTGTTACTGATAGAAAAGCTAATCCTTTTACTAGTGTTAGCGGTGAGTCTACACTGACTACCAATAATAACGACGATAATTTCGTCCGCACAGCACAAACTGGTAACAACACTGTATCTGGTGGCTCATCCTCAAAAGAAGATTATCTAAAAAACAAGGAAGAACAAGCTCGACTTAGAAAAATAGCTAATGAATTAAAGAAGGTCGAAGCAAGAATCTCAGAAGTTGAGGCTCTTCTTGAAAAAACTGACGAAGAAATCAATAATCCTGAAAATGCAACTAATTCATTAAAATTGGGAGAATTAGCAGCTAGACAAGATGAACTTAACACAGAGCTTATGGAACTTTATGAAAAGTTTTATGAGTTAGAAGAAAACACGCCATAGTATTTTCACTATGGCGTGCTATTTTATTCACCTATAAGTTTAATCACTGTCATATCATGATTCATCGCTTTTAGAACAGGGCCAAATACATCAGCCGTTTTTATTTTTAAGCTTGATGTACAAACACAAGGATGACATCCTACATACTCATCTTTTAGTATATCTTCATCGACTAAAAGCCTTACCATTTTCTCATTATCATTCATAAGACCTAAAACGCTTACAGAACCTGGCTCAACATCAAGATACTTCAACATATCTTCTGCAGTTGCAAAAGATAGTCTTGCACACCCTATCTGTCCAGATACCTCTTTAGTCTTAAAAGGCTTATCCCCCGGCATCATAACCATATAAAAATTAGTTTTTTGTCTATTACACAAAAACAAATTTTTGCAGATATTAGCGCCTAATATTTTATTAATTTCCTCACAAGCTTCCATATTGTCTGCCGCTTTGTGATCAATCCTCAAATACTCTATACCAACACCATCAAGAAAATCATATACTCGCCGTTCTCGCTCTGTTCTTTCATTAATATCTTGTGGTCTACCTTTTAATAATTCCATGAAATATATCCTCTTTTTGTCAATACAAATACAATTATGTTATATAAAAAAAGAATATGGATAACCATATTCCTTTTAATATGCATTAAAAAATGTACCTTCAGAACTTCATACAGATGAGAAAACATCTTCTCAAATATTCCCGTTTACTTTCTAGAAACCTCTAAGGATAAGCCCTCGACCTATTAGTA
>SVED01000040.1 GCA_015057515.1 Lachnospiraceae bacterium | reverse complement strand
TTAAATAATGTACTTTTACCTACGTTCGGTAATCCAACGATTCCTAATTTCATATTATGTTAACCTCTATTTCATAAATCTTTTACGCTCTTATGCATAACTTTCTTTATTATACACTAATAAGGATAGTTTTTCCACAAAAAAAATTTACATTTGTTCACACAAACATTTCCTTTTTATGTTATACTAGTCTAGCTTAATAATTTCTCAGAAAGGTAACAAATAGTTTGAAATCACCACATTCAAGATTAAAAAATAAATTTTCAGAAAAATTTTCAGAAACAATGAAAGCAGTTATGCCTATTTTAGCCATTGTGTTGCTTCTTTGTTTCACCATAGCTCCTATTCCACCAAGTATTTTAATGACCTTCCTAGTTGGAGCAACTTTGCTGATTATAGGTATGCTTTTTTTCAACGTAGGTGTAGAATTATCTATGACACCTATTGGTGAACGAACAGGAAGCGTAATGACCAAATCCAAAAATTTATTGATTGTTATTGTTGTTAGTTTCGTGATGGGATTTGTAATAACTATATCTGAACCTGACCTGCAGGTTCTAGCAGAGCAGGTACCATCCATACCGAATATTAACTTAATATTAGCAGTAGCCGCCGGGGTAGCAATTTTTTTAGTAATTGCCATTCTACGTATGCTTCTTAGCATACCTCTTTCATATCTTCTACTGCTTTTTTATGTAATTATATTTGCACTTACTCCATTTGTACCAAAGGCTTTTTTATCTGTTGCTTTTGATTCAGGCGGTGTTACAACAGGACCTATGACCGTTCCATTTATCATGGCCTTCGGTATTGGTATCTCTGCTATCCGAAATGACAAGCACGCTGCAGACGATAGCTTCGGTTTGGTCTCTATGTGTTCTATAGGACCTATTCTTGCAGTTATGCTTTTAGGAATTATCTATACACCTGAATCCACTGAACAGGTATCAGACTCTATTCCAAGTATTGCAAATACTGTAGATTTATGGAAGCTGTTCTCTAAAGAACTACCAACATACATTCATGAAATTGCCATATCACTTTTACCTATAGTTGTATTCTTCACTATTATTCAGTTAATAGTAAGGGACATCAACAAATCCACAATAATCAAAATTGTTATCGGAATTGTGTATACATATATTGGACTTGTGCTTTTCCTTACAGGAGTGAACGTTGGTTTTATGCCAGCCGGAAATTACTTGGGCACAATTATTGCAGGACTTAATTATTCATGGATTATTATCCCTATAGGTATGCTAATAGGTTACTTTATTGTTAAAGCAGAGCCTGCAGTATTCGTTCTTACAAAACAGGTTGAAGAACTCACCGACGGTGCAATATCATCTAAAGCTATGGGTACCGCTTTATCTCTAGGTGTCGCAGCATCTGTGGGACTGGCTATGACCAGGGTCCTTACAGGAATATCAATACTCTGGTTTTTAATACCTGGCTATTTTATAGCCCTTGTGCTCACTTTCTTTGTGCCAAAGATATTTACAGCTATTGCATTTGACTCAGGGGGAGTAGCGTCTGGACCTATGACTGCAACTTTTTTACTTCCGTTTGCTATGGGTGCTTGCGATGCATTAGGTGGAAATATAGTTGCTGATGCCTTTGGAATTGTATCTATGGTTGCTATGACACCACTTATAGCCATTCAGATTATGGGACTTGTCTACAGAATCAAAGACACTAAACTTCACAAGGAATTGGCAAGCCAAGCTGACCAGGTCGCACTTGCTTCCTATGGAGATATGGAAATCATCGAATTATAATAAGGAGGAGCTATGGGTAATTTATATATGATGACCACTATTGTGGATAGAAAAATTGCGTCAAGTTACGCTAAACTTTATCAAGAAAACAACCTAAACATTATGTTCCTCTCCCTTGGTTACGGAACTGTGACCAACGAGATGATGGATTACCTCGGACTAGAGTCTAAAGAAAAGACGGTGGTTATGGCTGTTATTGAGGAAGACAAATGGTTTACTGTAAAAAAACAGTTAGAAAAGGTTCTTAAGATTGATGCACCAGGAGGAGGGGTTGCATTTACAGTTCCCCTTAGTAGTATAGGTGGCAGGAAAGCATTACAGTTTTTGATTGAAAACGATCAGTATGAGAGACAGGAGGAATCCACATTGAAAAATACAACTCACGATTTGATAGTAGTAATTGCAGAGCTTGGATATACCAATCTTATTATGGACGCTGCCAGAAAGGCTGGTGCTTACGGCGGAACAGTTATTCATGCCAAAGGTACAGGAATGGCTGCTGCAGAAAAGTTTATGGGTGTTTCTCTTGCCGCAGAAAAAGAAGTTATATATATTGTTGTTAAAAGTGAACAGAAAAATCCTATCATGCAGGCAATTATGGAAGAAGCAGGTATCAACACAAAAGCCAAGGCTATATGTTTTTCTCTTCCTGTTACCGATACAGCAGGTCTTAGACTTGTGGAGGATTGATTTATATATCACGCCAAATCAATACTTTTTATAGCTTGTTTTAAAAAATTACTTATTTTATAATTTAACCAATTTGTTTTCAGGAGGTCTCCTATGTCAGACGCATATTCAGATTTTGCCAGCGTATACGATGAGCTTATGGATAATATTCCTTACGAAGAATGGTTTACTTATCTAAAGGGTATATTACAAGAATATAATATTGATAAAGGTATTATCGCTGAACTTGGCTGTGGTACTGGCAGCATAACTGAGCTTATGGCCAAGTCTGGTTATGATATGATTGGTATAGACAACTCCACCTCTATGCTAAATATGGCAAATAAAAAGAAAGCTACAAACAATTCTTCTTCTCTCTACTTATGTCAAGATATGAGAGAATTCGAGCTTTATGGAACGGTTGCCGCTGTTATCAGCTTATGCGACAGCATTAACTACATAACAAAGTCCGAAGAGCTAATTCAAGTTTTCAAACTGGTAAATAACTACCTTGACCCAAAAGGTATTTTCATATTTGATTTTCATCCACGCTTCTATTACAAAGAAATTGTAGCAGATACCACTATTGCTGAGGATAGAGATAATATTAGCTTTATATGGGATAATTACTATGATGAGGAAGAAAATATAAACGAACTATATTTAAGCTTATTCATCAAGGAGTCTGAAAATAGCGACTTGTATAGAAAACACGAAGAAATGCATTTACAGAAAGGATACACTCTTGCCGAAATGAAAGAGCTAATCAAAGCATCCGGTTTGGAATTTGTGCAGGCATATGATGCTTTTACCCACAGCGAAGCTACAGAAAAATGCGAAAGAATCTATATTATCGCCAGAGAATCAGGAAAATAAAAAACTTTTAAAATACAACAAACATTATTTTTTTAACGGAGGCAAATATGTCAGATTATATGATTAGAGGAATGGCAGCAAACAATCAGGTTAGATTTTTTGCCTGCAACTCCACGGAAACAGTAGAAAAAGCCAGAATTACACACAAAACATATCCTGTTGTAACAAATGCCTTGGGCAGACTCTTAACAGGTGCCGCACTTATGGGTGCCATGTGTAAAAATGATACAGATGTACTAACTATTCGTTTACAGTGCCAGGGGCCTATTCAGGGTATGCTTGTCACTGCGGACTCAAAAGGCAATGTCAAAGGATATGTCAGCGAAGCTCAGGTAGAATTACCTGCTAAGGATGTGGCCAAGGCTATCGACCTTGGTGTAATGAGCGTAATCAAGGACATCGGCTTAAAAGAGCCTTACGTTGGACAAACTCACCTGGTAAGTAGCGAAATAGCACAGGATTTAACATACTACTTTGTTACCAGCGAACAGATTCCTTCATCCGTAGCTTTAGGGGTTATGTTAAACAATGATGCCTCCGTTTCTAAGGCTGGTGGTTTTATTATACAGCTTATGCCTTTTGCAGAGGACGGACTTATAGACGAGCTAGAGAAACGACTAAAGGATTTCTCCTTTACTACTCTTTTAGAAAAAGGGAAATCTGTTGAAGAAATCATCAACATCCTCTTTGATGGATACGACGTTGTAACAACAGACCACCTTGACTGCGCCTATGTTTGCGACTGTAGCAAGGACCGTGTGGAGAAGGCTGTCATCAGCATGGGAAAGGCTGAGATTGCCTCTATGATTGAAGACAAAGAGCCTATTGAGGTTGTCTGCGATTTTTGCCACACCAAGTACACCTTCTCCCCTGAGGAGCTATACAGCATTCTCGAGAAGGGGCTTGCAAAATAAAAATACAAAACCGACTTTTGTTTGCTGGTTTGACACCAATTTACAAAAGTCGGTTTTTATAATTCAATAACTATAACAATATTCTAGTTATATTTTTTTAACATATCCTCCGCCACAGATACCATTCTTGTTTTTAATTCATCAGGAGATACAACCTCCACATCCTTGCCAAGTCCGATAACCCAACCTATAAATTGATCGCTTAAGGCAACTTCAACATTCACTGTGAAATGTTCTCCATCTTTGGCTGGAATAATCATAACTTCCTTTCCAAATCTGTCCAGGATAACCCCGACTAGATAATTAGCAACCTTAAGTTTAACTGTACAATGGTCGCCTCCAAACATTCCGAAGGTTTTCTTTGAATATTCTGCAATATCAAACTTACCGAAAACCTCTATATTCGAAGACTGTTGTTCAAGTTCTTCTAAATCAAGCATCTTGTCCACACGAAAATGTTTTACCTTTTCTTCCAGTTCATCATAAGCTATAAGATAATAATTCTCGTCGTCCCAGGTAAGAGAAAAAGGATTTACAATATATTCCTTTCCATTATGCTTAGGTACAAGTTCTTTTTTTAAGTTCCATGATGTATATTGAAAACTAACCTTACATCCCTTGTGAATAGCACTATGTAACTTATCCACGTAAAGATAAATCTTTTCGTTTACATTCTTGACACGGTTCAACACATGCACCTGTCGCTGTAACTCAACAGCTTGATGCTTACTGGCAAGACTTTCAAGTTTCTTTATAAGCTCCTCTGTTTTCTTTGTGGTAATAAACTTAGCAGACTGCACAGAATCCACTAAAAGCTTAAGCTCTGCCAACTCGAAATCTCTAGACACCATCTTGTAATAGGTTTTTCTGTTCTTCTTCTCTGATATAATATCATATCCATAGTCGGTCAAAAGAGCAACATCATCGTAGAGAGACTTTCTTTCCGCTTTGATGCCATTTGCCTCAAGATAAGAAATCATATCAGATATGGTTATCCCGTGATTTTCATCCGTATCTCGCATAAGCTTGTCCACAAGATATATAAGCTTTAACTTTTGGTTAGAAGATTTTGCCATAGTATACTTTTATCCTTTTCAACAACTACAATAATTTACCAAATTCTAAGACTTTCTCAATACTTCCATCAATCTTGAGCTTACCAAGTGTAAATGCAGCCACTGGATCAAGCTTTCCATCCATAAGTGCAAGGAAATTCTTTGACTTCATAGTAATCTTAGCCTGTCTGTCATAGTACTCATATGGCTCCACAGAAAGCTTTCCGTCCTTAACCTCTACGTAGAAAGCGCCTTCACCCTCTCCTGTTACATTTACCTGAATAGCAAGAAATCCATCTACCTTGTTAGGGTCAACATCAGCCAATCTCTCTCTTACTTTTGCTACTATATCTTCGTATGTCATAACCATACTCCTTTCATTCATTAAATCTATAATGTATTAAATACACTGTAATCAATTATATATTTTTTATCCTCCAAGTCAATCGTTCATTGCATAAATCAACTCTTAAATAGCCAATTCTTATTCCGATATATCCTTCTCCTCATCACCATTTAAAGCCTCACTTTCAGATATATCATTTTCTTTACCAGAAAACTTATTTCTGATTTTACCAACAATAAACACACTAATAAGGGCCATTATAGTTCCTATTATTGCTCCACCCAAAACATCTGTTGGATAATGGACACCCACATACAATCTGGATAAGCCCATCAAAACAGACAGGCATAAGGTTGGTATACCGAAGCACTTTGGCAACATTATAAACACTACTATTCCCACCGCAAAAGAGTGAGCTGTATGACCTGAAGGGAAGGAGTAATCACTCTGCTCAGATACTATTCTGGTTAATCCTTCTATTACTTCATATGGTCTTATTCTGGCAACCACATTTTTTATACATATATTTACAGTTAATAATGTCAATATAAGAGAAATCGCTGAGGCTAGACCCGCATATCTGTACTTCTTAAACAAAAGAAGAATAATGGCAATAACAATCCATATTAATCCACCATCCCCAAGCCTGGTAATGGTTTTCATAATTACATCAAGAACATTATTTCTCAAATTATCCTGAATCCATAATAAAATATTCCCATCCATTCTCATTTCCCCTTTTCTAACGCATACTACATTATATTTTTTTCACATTTTGCTTTTTTATTATACTTTTCCATTAATTTAATATTTTAATAAATATTACAATTAAGTCAAGATTAATACATTTGCAATTTATAGAATATCTATGATTTTATATTAATGATATATTTTCTCAAAAAGTACTATTGACAAATATGCAGAATCAGTCTATCCTAGCCATAATAACAAAATATTCCAATGAGGGAGTAGAGGCACATAAGTGTGGCAAGTCAACATCCTGGTTTATAGCCTGGCTTGTCTTAAATATCGAGACTCATGTATCGCATTTATGCTATACATGGAGTCTGTTTTTTTCCGAGTGTAGCATATGCATACTCGGTTTTTTTGTTTCAAAAAATCACTAGGGAGGATAAATTTATGTTCTTGCAAATCAAAGGAATCAAAAAACATTATGGAGAAGGTGACAGCAGAATCGATGTTTTAAATGGTATCGATTTAGAACTGGAAAAAGGGGAAATATGTGTACTTCTCGGACCTTCAGGTTCAGGTAAATCCACACTGCTTAATATAATCGGAGGCATCGATGATGCGGACAGTGGTTATATTGCCATAAACGGGGACAAAACAGCTGATATGAATGAAAAATCACTCACCCTATATAGACGAAAGCATCTTGGATACATTTTTCAGATGTATAACCTTATTCCTAATCTTAACATAAAGGAAAATATTGAGGTGGGGGCATATCTCAGTGACAACCCTCTTGACGTAGATGATATTCTAAAAACTCTGGGGCTCTACGAGCATCGTCACAAGCTTCCAAATCAATTATCCGGCGGACAACAGCAAAGAACTGCTATTGGTCGTGCCATAGTAAAGAATCCAGATATTCTCTTATGCGACGAACCAACTGGTGCCTTGGATTTCAGAACCTCTAAGGACATACTAAAGCTTATTGAAGATGTAAATAAAAAATATGGAAATACAATTATTATGGTTACTCATAACGATGCCATCAAAAATATGGCAGACAGAGTTGTAAAGCTTCGTGATGGTGTTATCCGCAAAAACTATCTGAACGAAGAAAAAACTTCTGCAGCAGATCTCGATTGGTAAGGGGGTGTTCACAATGAGAAATCCACTTAACAAACGATTTAAAAAAGAAATAAAAAGCGAGTTTGGCAAATACCTAGTTCTCTTCCTTTTTATGACCGGAATGATTGCCATTGTTTCAGGTGTTAATGTTGCCGGCACAAGCATGAAAAAAGCTTTCGATGAGGCGTTTACAAAATACAATACTGAAGATGGAAATTTTGAAATAGACCACGATGCCTCTGATGCAACCATATCATCCATCGAAAGCGAAGGTATTACAATCTACGAAAACTTCTATATTGAGGAAGAAACTAACTTTGACACTACTATGAGAATATTCAAAAATCGTGAAGAGGTCAATACAATCTGCCTTATGGAAGGTGAGTTTCCTTCATCACCAGAAGAAATAGCTATAGACCGAATGCATGCTGATAACAATAAGCTTCAAGTCGGGGATGAAATTGTAATAAAAGATAAAACATTTACTATAACCGGCCTCGTTGCTTTTCCTGATTACAGCACCCTTTACCAAAGTCCATCTGATATGATGTTCGATGCCTTAAAGTTTGGCATAGGTATTGTAACTTCAGAGGGTTTTGACAGCTTCGACAATTCATATATTCACTACAGCTACTCCTGGAAGTATGACACACCTCCTGCCAACGACAAGGAAGCAAAAGAAATGTCTGAGACGCTTTTAAAGAGGCTTAGCACAAAAGTAATGTTGGAGCAATATATCCCTGCTTATGCCAACCAGGCAATACATTTTGCCGGCAACGACATAGGAAGAGATGGCCAGATATTTACTATATTTTTATATCTTGTTGTTGTAATAATCGCATTTATATTTGCCATTACTACTTCCAACACTCTGGCAAAGGAGTCCACTGCGATAGGCACCTTACGAGCCTCTGGTTACACAAAAGGAGAGATTATTCGTCACTATATGACTATTCCCCTTATAGTAACCCTTGTTTCCGCCCTGGTTGGTAACATATTTGGTTACACTCTCATGGAAGATTTTGCTGCTAATTTGTATTATAACAGCTACAGCTTAACCACATATGTTCTCATATTTAATTCAGACGCTTTTATAAAAACTACTGTAATTCCAGTTATTATAATGCTACTTATAAACTTTTTTATATTGTCAAGTAAGCTCAAGCTGTCACCACTTAGATTTATCCGCCGTGACATTAACAAAAAGCAGCGAAAAAAAGCCATTCGCCTCAACACGAAAATTAAAATAATGAAGCGATTTAAAATACGAATCCTTTTCCAGAATATGCCAAACTACATAACTATTGTGATTGGTGTCTTTCTTGCAACTGTGATTATGCTTTTTGGAAGTGGCATGAAACCCCTTATGGAAAATTATCAAGATATCATTGTAGAAAACACCATATGCGAATATCAGTATGTTCTGAAGGCACCTATTCCAACCAATAACGACGGAGCCGAAGCCTACAGCGTTGCTTCATTAAAAACTCCTGAGCGAAGAGGTAAAAGCGAAAGTATTAATCTATACGGTATAGCACCAGACAGCCAGTATATTGATTTGAATTTTGAGAAAAACACCGTATATATTAGCAAAGCCTATGCTGAAAAATATAAAATCGAAGCCGGAGATACCATTAAACTGGAAAGCGAATACGGGGATGAAACATACGAATTCAAAGTAAATGGCATATATGAATTCCCTTCTGCTGTATGTGTATTTATGGATATTCATATGCTAAATGAAACCTTTGGCTATGAGGAAGGATATTTTAACGGTTACTACTCTAACGAGGAAATAACTGACATAGACGGAAAATTAATAGCTACTACTATCACTACCGATGACTACACAAAAACCTCAAGACAAATGATTCACTCTATGGGAGATTTTATGACACTTTTTCTTGTTGTTGGAGTTATAATGTATATGCTAATTATTTTCCTCTTATCTAAGATAATTGTAGAAAAGAATGCACAATCTATATCTATGATTAAGATACTTGGATATACAAGAAAGGAAATAAATAATTTATACATTATTACCACCGCCTTTGTGGTCATTGCTTCCCTGGGAATTTCCATACCTTTGGTAAGTTTTGTACTAAAATACATATTTGATTTTGCATTTTCTGGTTTTTCAGGATGGTTGCCATTTTATGTACCTGGCAGCGTTTATATCAAAACCTTCTTGTTGGGTTTAGTATCCTACGCTGTGATAGCCTTCATGCAAATAAAACAAGTAAGAAAAATCCCTATGGAAGATGCATTAAAGAATGTAGAGTAAAAACAAAGTATCTTTTGAGGCTGTTCAGCCTCAAAAGATACTTTTTATATTACCCTAAAAATATTATCTATGGAAAAAACAGGATGTGCTACAAGAAGACCTTCCAGTGACATCAAATTTTCATCTGAGTGCTCCAACTGTCGCGAAAACAAGTAAGCCACTTTCACGTTATCATTTACAGTAAACTCTTTGCCCTTAGATAACCACCAGGCAAAACCGATCTCCCTTATAATCAAAGTGCTGATTACAGACATTTTCACCATGGCCTGCACGTTATAATCATACACTCCTCCAAAAAAATATGTATACAGAAAATATACTACAATATGCTCGTATTCATACTCCCTATCCTTCATATATTCATCAAACTCTGTTTTTAAATCCTTATATTGGTCTGAAGTAAGATTGTTGTATAATGTTTCTTTTACATTTTCAATCATTTCAGGCCATTGTTGGTTTATGTTTTCCAAACCAAGCAGCATATCTATGAAGTTCTTCATAAGTTGACAATCCGTAGTCTTTAATCCTTGTCTATATCTTATATCAGAATCACATATTTTTGTTATTTTATCTAGAATTTTATTTCGATGCCTTTTAAACTTTGATTTTAGGCCTAGACCTTCATACTCATATATAAGTGGCTGTATTCTCTCACCCAATTCCAAGATACTCTCAATTCGTTGCCATACTGTTTTACTTCTGTCTCCCATTATAAGAAACATCCTTCTTCTTATTTGAATCAGCGACTCCAATAAATAGTAATCAACCTCGCCTTTATGTGGTGACTCTTTATCTGTATGTCGTATAAGAAAGCTGTCAACCTCTTTTTTTGTAATTATCATTTTGGCAGCTACAGGACAGGACATAGAAAGTGCCGCTTCAACAAGATTCCCATACTCCTCGAAATGTCTTGGATACCTTCGGCAAGTTTTACAAAGCTTATCCTCTCCTGTTTTTATAATCAATTCACAGAGTTTGTCATCTCTTAAAAAAGCGCACTTGCCATTGCACCGTTTAAAAACCTGGTTATCATAATCTATATTTGTTCTTACAAATTCTCCAGCCTCACCAGGCATAGCATTATATTTATCCATTGTTTTATCATCTATAACTATGGCCCAGCCAGCACAACAGCTATCAGGACATTTATCTGCTATGCACACGAAATCGCCATAATATGACGGCATCCTATAATCCATAATACACTCCCTTATGAAAACAAATTAATGTACCCATTATTCTACTCTCATCAACAATCATCGTCAAACTCAATTTTCCAATTATCAAAAATAGCCGCTTAACGCGGCTATTTTATAATTATATTTAATCTATATATTCGTACAAATCAAAGCATCTGACATTTAACCACATCTGATTTATACGATCATTACCCTCCTGACCAAAGTAATCCATTACAACACTTCGCTTAACAACATCCTCAGGCGGATACTGGGCAAATAACTGTCTCTTTGTTTGATCCGGTGTTGTAACAATAGTGTAGGTTTCTATCTCTTCTGGAGTAAGTTCATTTTCGAACTTACCGGTATAGAAATATGCTGTTGGATACTCCACTGTTTCTTCCTCATCTTCCTCTGCACTATAAAGAAATTCCGCATACTGGAATATGGAATTATCTTCTCCACCAGAAATAACAGACGTATAACCTATATACCACATATTTCTGATTGCATTTTCCGGCATAGACATGAAGTTTACAAAGGCTTCTGCGGCAAGCTGCTTATCAGGATCCTCTCCAATACCATCCTTAAGCATACACCATCCATCAAACCAAAGATTTGTAGCCTCCTCTGGTGCTGAATAGCAAAGTATAACGCCTTCCTCTTCAGCCTGGTCCAAGGTATAAACTGCATCACCAGACCACTGCTGGTTGGCAACCACCTTACCAGAAACCATGTCTGCTTTTCCACTATCAGTCTCAAATGAATATACATTCTTCTTAACATCTGACAATATATCCTCAACAGCATCCACCGTATCCTTGTCAGTGGCATTTAGCACAACTTCCATGTTAGCATAATAATCCTCTGAAGCTAAAAACTCCTCTGATAAAAGCAGCTTTTCGTTATATATACTATTGCCCGCAAAATAGGCATCACGAACACTGTCCTTAATGGTAACTCTCTTGTCAAATTTGTCCATTAAAAGCATATTCCAATGTGAAGCTTCCTCCTCTGTTACCTCCTCCGGATTATACACAATACCAAGAGTTCCCCACATATATCCTGCTGCATATTTTGATATAGGCTCACCCTCTATGGAAAGATTATCAAAAACACTTTGAATGTATGGGGACACACCTTTCGCATAATAATTATTTTCTATAGTTGGATCGTAAAATTCCTCTGAAAAAGGTACAAGCATGTCTTCCGCCATCATTTTCATAATCATATACTCCGATGGACAAACCAAATCATATGTATCACCCATTGAAAGCTGATTGTAGAGTTCTTCATTGGTACCAAAGGTGGAATACTCTACAACAACCTTTTTTCCATAAGTTTCATAAAACCATGTCTCGTAATCCTCTACCATACTTGTTTCTGAACAGATAACTGTTCCATTTTCAAGCTCGATAGTCTCTTCTTCATCCCAATCTCCCTCGTCAATATACTCTTCCCAGTTGCTGACACGAAGAACGATAACATCTTCTTCCTCATCTTTACCACATCCAGTCAAAAAAGTCATATTGGTAAGCATAAGACATAGACAAAGAATATATGTAATTATCTTTTTATATCTTTTTTTCATTATTTACTCTCTTTCTTTCTGGTTATATTCTGGGCCACAACATAAAGAGCCGCCAATACAAATATCAAGGTGGACAGCGCCCAAAGTGCCGTCTTTATCTCCGTTTGAGAACCTCTCGTTGCATTTACAACATAAGTACTAATTGTGTCAAATGTAGCAGGTTTAGTATATGTTGTAATAAAGTAATCATCCAAAGAAAGAGTTATGGCTGTCATAAAGCCTGATATAATACCAGGAACTATCTGTGGAACAACCACCTTTCTAAGAGCCATAGACGTTGTACAGCCAAGGTCTAATGCCGCCTCATAAAGATTGTGGTCCATCTGCTTTAATCTAGGCAAAACAGAAAGATAAACAAATGGTGTACAAAGAGCAGTTTGACCAATAATAAGTGGTATAAAGGTTTCCTTTCTTACCTTGAAAAATATAATCATAAGTATACAGATTGAAAAGCCTGTAACAACATCTGCATTTATAACAGGTATCTGGTTAGCTATTTCTATGGCACCTCTTGTACGCTTCTTGGAATAAAATGCACCGATAGCACCTGTTGTTCCAAGAAAAGTTGACAGCGTCGCCACAACTAAAGCTAAGGCAAATGTACCCACAATCATTTCAACTAACTCAGGAGTTGTAAACAACGTAACATAATTCTGCAATGAGAAGTTCTTGATAGTACCTATCATTGTAGAATCAGTAAAGCTGTACACCATGAGAATCATAATTGGGGCATATAAAAACAGCAATACAAGCCATATTACAATATGCTGAAAAAATTTAATCATTTTATTCTCCTCTAAAGTCCCGCTTGGGGCGGTGGATTATGGTGCCACGTGAGCTTTGCTCTCTGGCTCTGCAAACTTGTTTGAAACTAAGGTAATACCTAATATAATCAAAAGAAGCACTATAGATATGACAGAACCATTATTCCAGTCATATGCACTGAAATAACTACCAATCAAGCTTCCCATAATGTATGTGCTGTTGTAAATCATATCAAGCACTACATAATTTGTCATGGATGGTAAAAATACCATAGTAACACCACTTACAATTCCAGGTATACTAAGAGGTAAAATAACCTTGAAGAACACCTGCAGCTTATTTGCTCCCAAGTCAGATGCAGCTTCAATAAGGCCATTATCTAACTTAGTTAATGAATTATATATAGGCATTATCATAAATGGCAGGAAATCATAAACCATACAAAGTACAGTGTTGAAAAACTGATACTTGGCAAGATTACCCTCAATGAGAGTGAGAATTTCCTTTAATGCCGTAATACGAAGGGTAAAGTTAATCCACATAGGAAGCACAAAAATCATAAGAAATTTTGTTCTTTGGCTATAGGCACCCTTTGCAATTATAAGCGCTACCGGATATGCTAAAAGTAAACTAAACACGGTAGTTAAAAACGCTATAGCTAAACTGTAAACCAGTGTTCCTACGGTCTTACCATTTTGAAAAAATCCCAGGAAATTTTCAAAGGATATGTTGCCATTTCGGTCAGTAAAACCATAATAGACAACTACAAGCAATGGTAATACCACAAAGAGAACAAGGAATATAGCGTAAGGAATTGCTAATTGTTTTCTCGTTAACATACTATTTATCTACCTCGTTATCCTCTAATAATCTATAAGTCATCTTGTCTTCAGGAACGATTACACCTACATAATCCTCCTGGTTCCACAAGTCTTCGTCATTGACAACGTAATCTTCCTCAGTTTTACTACGAACTGTATATCTATAATGATCATCTACGTAAATAAATGAGAAAATATTACCCTGAATAAGTCCTTCCTCTGCCTGATCTGTAAGGTCTGCCTCTGATGGTATGAAAGAGGCCTCCACGCATCTGCCTAAAAGGTCAATATCATTACCCTCTGCATCCTTTATCTCATAGTCCTCCATAATTGCACCCGGAATAAGAAGGGCTACATCTATATCAACCTCAAAGTCATCGAACTCAACGTGAAGTTTATCCTCAACCTTACTAGCTACAACCTTACCCACGTAATGGTTAATACTGCTATCGTAAGGAATTATATGGATATTATCAGGTTCAATACACATCCCCACTGTAGCACCAAGCTCATAATTGTTAAGACTGTGAATCTCTATCTCATTCTTTCCTGACTGAACTACAACTATATAAAACGTTCCCTTAAAATCACAAGACAATACCTCTCCTGTAATCTGACCTTTACTAGCCTCAGTAATAACAATATCCTCAGGACGAATAACTGCATCAATAACCATATCCTTTTCATAATCATCAACGCAATCAAACTCTGTTCCACAGAATTTAGCCTTATGATACCCTGTCATAGTTCCCTTAAATATATTACTTTCTCCTATGAAGTCAGCAACAAAAAGGTTCTTAGGCTCATTATATATCTCCTCTGGAGTACCAATCTGCTGAATCTCACCATCTGCCATAACAACAATTTTGTCGGACATAGTAAGGGCTTCCTCCTGATCATGAGTTACAAATATAAATGTAATACCCAGCTTTTTGTGCATATTTTTAAGTTCCACCTGCATCTCCTTACGCATCTTGTAATCAAGAGCACTAAGAGACTCATCTAAAAGAAGCACATCCGGTTCATTTACTATTGCTCTTGCAATAGCAATACGCTGTTGCTGTCCACCTGATAATGTATCTATTCCTCTTTTTTCAAAACCTTCTAAGTCAACAAGCTCCAATGCCTTTTTTACTTTTTCGTCCTGCTCCTTCTTAGAGAGTTTTTTGAGTTTAAGACCAAAAGCCACATTGTCATATACATTTAAATGTGGAAACAGGGCATATTTTTGAAATACCGTGTTAACAGGACGCTTGTGTGGTGGAAGCATACTTATATCTTCACCATTCATCATAATACTTCCAGAAGTAGGAAGCTCAAATCCACCTAATATACGAAGCATAGTAGTCTTTCCACATCCTGATGGACCAAGCAAAGTTACAAATTCGCCTTTTTTGACTACCAAGTTAAAATCCTCAACAACTACGGTGTCGTCAAAAACCTTTTTTACATTTTTAAATTCGATTAGTGTATCACTCATTTTGGTACCCAACCTTTCCACAAATATATGTCGTATGTATACTCATAAAAAACGCTAAAATACTAGATTTTCCAAGGGGTTGCTTTACAGATGTAAAGTGCTACCTTAATAAAAAGTACGACAAAATATATCATATAATAAAACTGTCAATATTCCAACTATTTTTTTACATTTATCATCATTTTTTTGAACGAAAAAAAGACACATAAGCACGTGTCTTTTTCGCATGAAAATATTTAGTATGCGTTCATATATGTATTACTACTTTTTCTTGAACTCACATTCAACATCTACCTTACTTATATTTATCATAAGGGTATCTCCGCCATCCTCTATTTCGGCTGTCAGAGAAGCCCAACCATCCTCAAAGGTGATTATGTACTCGTCATCCTTATACTCAAGTTTACCATCATGTGGATTCCCATTAAACCAAAAAACAACATCTGTTCCATCAAATTCAATCTTTGGATCCCTATCCTCAGTCTCTTTAGATGCTTCAAAAACTTGTGTACCAGCAGTCATCTTCACAAACTCCCAGTCATAATCAAAATCATCATAGCTCTTTTTACCACATCCCACTAAAGAACAAACCATAAGACCTAACATCAATATTTTCAATAATCTTTTTTTCATATATAAAGTCCTCCCTATGTGAATGTATGGTATTATATCACACTCCCCTTTAGTTTTCTAGACACTGGGGGTGACTTATGAACAAAGATTCAATATGACCTTATATTCACCTCAGGTTGATGTTATGAATATGCACTAAAAACAGTATGATGATCCGCAAATATATTAATTAAAATGTGCATCAAATTGCTCTTTAGTAATTCTGGTCAAAGTATCTGTATTCCAACTGGACGTTTTTTTCCAAACTCCCCTTAACATCATACTTACATATACGCGTATAGCGTATTAACAATGTTTTTATTCTTGAAATCAAACTACAATTATGCTACCATAAATTAAAGCATTTATTTTCAATTCTTTTGGTACGTATGTACCCATCTTTTATTCTTAGAATCACTGAACTTCGATGCTTTATTTCACACTCATAAAAAGCAGAGAGGAAACGTGACATAAGGATAATTATTGTTTTCTCCTGCTTACCGGGACATTTCCCACAGAAAGGAGAATACTATATGTACAAAACTATTAATTCACTTGATTCATCGTCCTTTAAGAGGAACTACAAGGACACAGTTTTTAGAATGCTTTTTTCAGACAGGCACGAGCTTTTAGCACTTTATAATGCTATCAACGAAACAAACTACCATGACGTTGATGCTCTTACTATTACAACTTTAGAGAATGCCATATATATGTCTGTAAAAAATGATATCTCCTGTGTTGTAGATATGAGGCTTAACTTGTATGAGCACCAGTCTACAGTCAACCCTAACATTCCTCTTAGGAATTTAGATTATGTCTCAAGAACATTTAGCGCTTTCTATGCAAACCAAGATATTTATTCACCAAGAATAATTAAGCTCCCTAATCCCAAATTTATAGTTTTCTATAACGGTGAAAAGCCCCAGCCCGCAAGAAAGGATTTTCGCCTTTCCGACGCATTCTTTTACAGAGATGAACATCCAAATTTGGAGCTTATTGTAACCCAGATTAATATAAACCCTGGATATAATGATGAACTTTTAGACAGCTGTCCTACCCTTAAGGAATACATGTTATATGTAGACCGGGTTCGTAGCTACCAGAAGGATATGTCCCTTGCTGATGCGGTAAACAAAGCTGTTAATAAGTGCATAAAGGAAGGTATTCTTGTTGAATTTCTTAGAAAAAACAAATTGGAGGTAATCAGCATGAGTATATTTGAATATGACGAAAAACTTCACGAAAAAACTATGATGGATATCGGACGTGAAGAGGGTATGCAACTAGGATTACAGCAAGGATTGGATACAGGAATAGAAGTATTAATTTCTACATTGAAGGACATGGATTTTTCTGATGACAAGATTATTGAAAAATTAGTTGAGAAGTTTGGGTTAGATAAAGAAAAGGCAAAGGAATATTTAAAGAAATAAGTTCTATATGTAATCAAAAAATCTGTTTCTTAATAAAAAGAGATGCACACATCACTTGGCATTTGCTCAATATGATGTGTGCATCTCTTTTATTTACACATTCGCAATGCGACTTCCTCTCCGCTTCGCTTCGACTCAGTCCCGTGCATTCGCACTATAAATTCATAAGCATTATCGCTTGTTTGCAAGTAAACTTGCACAAGCAATATGCTATGAATTTGCATTGCTCACTATCTAGAACTTACCAGCTGTAGCAGCTTCCTCGATAGAAACTGCAACTGCAACAGTCATACCAACCATAGGGTTGTTACCAGCACCGATAAGACCCATCATCTCAATGCAGTTTGCGGCTGCGCCTGCAAACTCCAAGTAATTACTTAAATTATACCCATTTTCTATCCAAATGTTAAACACATCATTCGATGTGCACATTTAGAATATCATATTACTATTTCTTATTCAAGGTTTTATTTACAGTATGTATTATTTCTTTTGATACCTCATCAATAAATATCTCCTTATCTTCCTCTTTTATCAATAGCCACTTACTAGAAAATACATTATCTAGTATTCTATTCTTTTGCTCTATGTATGCGTCAATGCTCGCTTCATTTTGTGTTTGAGTTTCGGCAGCAGCTCGCCCATTTCCGCCATAGACCTTGTCTAATACGGAACGTGAACCACCTTGCCTTCTCTCAATTGCTTCTTTATATCTTCTCATTTCTGGTGTCATTTTATTTCTTCCTCCTCAATTATAATTTCCAATAGCTCGGTAAGTATATCTAGCCTAAAAGCATTATAGCCTACTTGCCCTTTTTTATATGGCACCCCATTTGCGTCTGCTTGCACCAAGCGGAATGCTGCTTCCGCGCCATATTCATCTTTATTTTTCCAGTAACTTTTCCATGCGGCTGCATACTCTTCTCTAGGAATTTCTTTAGCCTTATTAACTCCATCTTTTTTCTCTATCAAGAAATAGTTGTATATATTTTTGCTTATACTTATTAACCCTTGTTTATCAAGATGATTTAACCACTTGGAAATAGTCTGTCTTGATACTCCTATCTCTTTACTCAACTGTCTTTCCATCTCCGAAAATGGCAACTGTATAAACCTATCATCAAACAGAGCCACGCTAAAAAAGGCTTTTAGCTTGTTAAAATCTGTCTGTGGCTCAAAGTTTAACTTGTCTATACAAAAGCTCTTAAATCGCTGCGGAAGCTCGGTTATAGTCAGCATTAAGCCTTGCCCTCTTCCGCTTGTTTCAAACTTATATCCTTGTCTAGTCAGCTTATTCTTTATCACATCTATTCTAGTAGTTTTAAATATAGCTTACATAACTGGAATTAGCAACATCAAAAGAGAATATCCGCAAAATTAAAAATGTGGTAGCAGAGATATAAACTCCGCTACCACATTTCATTTATAATCTATTGTGTACTACATCAAG
>SVED01000039.1 GCA_015057515.1 Lachnospiraceae bacterium | reverse complement strand
GACCTACTGCATAGTGGCCTGCTTTTGCTTTTTTAAGCATTTCTGTTGCGGATACTAACATTTCTGATACCTCCATTAAATTATTGTCGAAATTTTACCAAATTTCTACATATCAATATAACACATCTTTCCAAAAAAGCCAATATATAATGTAAAAAATGCTTTTTACGCTGTCTGTCCGGTCAAAAATTTCTCAATGTTGTCAACAGCAAGCTGCTCATCAGAGCCCTCTGCAATGACTACCAAATCTTCGCCATTATCCAAGCCGAGACTCATCATTCCCATAATACTCTTTGCGTTTACCTTTTTGTCACCGGACTGAATGTAAACCGTACTTTCATACTTGCTTGCTTCCTGTACCAACAGTGCCACGGGTCTTGCTTCCAGACCATTTTCCAAATTGATTCGGATATTTTTGCTTGCCATAACTTTCCTCCTCTTTCAGCGTCTTATTTTGTCCGCCAGTTCACTTATTTTTCTTAATCTATGATTTACACCTGATTTTCCAAGTGGTGGATTCAACATCTCGCCTAAATCCTTTAGAGAGAGTTCCGTTTCCTCAACTCGCAGCTCTGCTAACTCTCTTAAATTATCCGGCAAATATTTAAGTCCCTTGGTAGACTCAATATATTTTATATCTTCTATCTGCTTAACTGCCGCGTTTACAGTTTTATTTATATTTGCCGTCTCGCAATTCACTCTTCTATTAACAGAATTCCTCATATCCTTTAATATGCGCACATTTTCCATATTCATAAGAGAAATATGAGCACCCATGACATTTAGAATATCAACTATCATAGAACCATCCTTGATGTACACCACATAATATTTTTTTCTTAATATTAGTTTTGGCTCTACATTAAAGCTTTTTATAATATCAATAAGAATATCAGCCTGCTCTTTTGTGTCGCATACAATCTCAAAGTGATACCCCTTTTCTGGATTCGTAACCGATCCAGTAGCCAGAAAAGCACCACGTACATAAGCTTGCTTACAACAACTTCTCTCCACTAATTGCCTCTCTACAAAATACCACTCTTCGCTTTGACGAAGCTTTAGAGCCTGCATTCCTTCTTCAGAAGCTACATCTATACGAAGAAGCTTTATAAGCTTATCAATCTTTTGTCTGGGCAAAGGATTATCTTTATCCTCCACCTTTGTCATAAGATAGTTACTCATAGATACTAATGCACCTAATTCAGCTAACCTACAGTGTCTGGAGTTGCCAATATGAGCTGCCAATTCCTCTTTTACCTGCGCCGAAAATGACATAACTATTCTCCTTTTACTATCCTGTCTTTTGTAATATCTCTGTGGAACAAACGAACCGTATATGGTAACTGCTCAAGCTTGTCATATAGTTCATTTGCAACTGTGACAGATCTATGTTTTCCCCCTGTACATCCTATGGATATAACCAACTGATTTTTCCCTTCTCTCTTGTAATATGGCAAAAGGAACTCCAACATATCAGTAAGAGATACCATGAACTTCTTGTATTCATCACATCCACTAACCATATCTGCCACAGGCTTATCATTGCCTGTAAGTGGCCTTAATTCCAGGTCATAGTATGGATTCGGAAGAAATCTCACATCGTATACCAAATCTGAGTCTCTTGGTATACCATATTTAAATCCAAAGGACATAACCGTGATAATAATATTATTATATTCTTCTCCTCGAACAAATATCTTATCTATCTCTTCTTTAAGTTCTCTGGTAAGAAGATTACTTGTATCAATTATATAATCAGCTCTTTGTTTTAAGAACTCTATTTTTTCACGTTCTTTTACAATGCCTTCGTTAATTCTTCCTCCCTTTGACAGAGGGTGGGTTCTTCTGGTTTCTTTATATCGCTTAACTAAGGCTGGCTCATTTGCATCAAGGAACAATATTTCATAGTTGAAATTGCTATTCTTCATTTCCTCAAGGCATAGTGAAAGTTCTCCTAACGCCTCTCCGCTTCGGATATCTATTCCTATGGCTACATTATCCACAGGAAGCTTATCATCATGTGCTATCTCCGCAAACTTTTGTATAAGCATAACTGGAAGATTGTCTACACAGAAAAAGCCTAAGTCTTCTAACATTTTAAGGGCAGATGACTTACCTGCACCACTCATTCCTGTAACAATCACAAATCTCATGGTATAATCTTCACCTCCGGCTCTAACATAACGCCAAACTTGCTAAAAACCGTTTCCTTTACATCCTCAATAAGTCTAAGTACATCCTTTGCTGTGGCTTTATCATAATTAATTACAAATCCACTGTGCTTCGAGGATACCATAGCTCCACCAACCTTGTAGCCTTTTAATCCTGCATCCTCAATTAGTTTTCCTGCAAAATACCCTTCTGGACGCTTAAAGGTTGAACCTGCGCTAGGATACTCCAAAGGTTGCTTTGATATTCTGGCATTCTTCAACTCATTCATTCGAGCATTTATATTTTCAATATCGCCTTGCTCCAACAAAATGGAAGCACCTAAAACAATTCTATTTTCGTTTATGATACTATGTCTATAGCCAAACTCCATATCCTGACAGCTATATCGCTTTATTGTTAAATCTTCTTCTAAGACATCAACGTACTCTATGATATCTTTCATTTCACCGCCATAGGCTCCTGCATTCATAACAACAGCTCCGCCTAGTGTTCCGGGAATACCCGCTGCAAATTCCATTCCTGTAAGGGCATTATCTCTGGCAATATTTGCTATTTTGCCAAGAAGAGCTCCCGCTTGAGCATAAATAGTATTACCGTCAATAGTAACGTTATTCATATTGGAATATATCTGTATAACAATTCCCAAATACCCTTCATCCATAAAAAGAACATTGCTGCCATTGCCCAGTATCATATATTTTTCCTTTGCTGCTCTGCAATATTCTACTAGGGCAATAATCTCCTCCACACAGGATGGCATATATATACATTTCGCCGGACCACCTATTTTGAAGGTGGTATGGTTCTTCATTGGTTCAGATTGTAAATGTTTGATATCCTCTACTATAATCTGCATTACGTTCCCTCTAAACATATAATTTGAATCTCAATATGCCGTGAGAGCATAATAAAACCCATAATATACTTATCATACATTACGGGTTTTATAATTTCAATGTGAAAAAAATAGAATTTTTTACGTCAATATGTACTTTTCTTAGTTTTTTTTAACAATTAGCTGTTTAAAACAGCGCATGCTCCACCATACATACCGGCATCATTTCCCAATGTAGCAAGAGTGAACTTTGTTTTCTTACAAGCATGGAAAGCATTTTCCTGAAAATATTTTTCTGTAGTTGTAGTAATAATATCTCCTGCCTTTGAAACACCACCACCAATTACAAAGACCTCAGGATCAACCACGCAGGCAATCTGAGCTAAAGCCTTTCCTAAGCACTTACCATGGTTGTCAACCAACTGCATCGCCAACTCATCACCCTTTTTAGCGGCGTCAAACACTTCCTTGGCAGATACGTACTGCACACTTCTTAAACTTGATGGCTTGTCAGTATTATTGAGAGCAATATTTGCTGATCTTACTATACCAGTAGCAGAAGTATATTGTTCTAAACAGCCCTTTCTTCCACAACCACAAACTTCAGTCTCATCTGTATTAACCTGAATGTGACCAATCTCTCCACCAGCACCATTGACACCGGAAAGCATTTTGCCACCAAGTATAATTCCACCGCCTACTCCTGTTCCAAGAGTAACCATCACGATATCCTTATAGCCCTTTCCACCGCCTTGCCACATCTCACCAAGTGCAGCCATATTTGCATCGTTTCCAGCTGTAACTGGCAGACCAATAATGTTGCTTAGCTCATCTGCCACATTAAATATACCCCAGCCTAAATTTACACATCTAAGAACAGTTCCATCCTCCTTAACCGGACCTGGAACGCCCATTCCTATACCTGCAACATCTGTTTTATCTATCAGGTGCTCTGTTATTTTATCCTCTATTGACTCTGCAATATCTCCTAAAATGTACTTACCACCTTCGTCAGTTCTGGTAGTAATCTCCCACTTATCCTTAAGTTCACCCTCTGCAGTAAATAGGCCTATCTTAACTGTGGTGCCACCTATATCTACTCCAAAAACATACTTCGACATAATCATTATCCTCCGTCTTATTAATTAGAATTTTTAGCAATATTTTGAGTTACTATATTGTAAAGCTCTTGAGCTGCATTGTACCCCATCTTTTTTTGCCTGTGGTTAACTGCTGCAGACTCAACAATAATAGCAATATTTCGGCCAGGTCTTATTGGAATCGAATGGCTAACAACCTTGTTGCCCAAAAACTCAACATACTGATCCTCAAGACCAAGTCTATCATAATTTGCATCCTTATTCCACTCTTCTAAGTTAATAACCAAATCTATAGTCTGGGTCTGCTTTACACATTCAACACCAAACATAGTTTTTACATCAATTATACCTATGCCTCTAAGTTCAATAAAATGTCTGATAATCTCAGGGGCTGTACCAACCAAAGTTTCATCACTAACCTTTTTTATCTCAACTACATCATCAGACACTAATCTATGACCTCGTTTTATAAGCTCTAAGGCAGCCTCACTTTTACCTATACCGCTATCACCTGTGATAAGAACACCCTCGCCATAAACGTCTACCAAAACAGCATGTATTGAAATACGTGGTGCAAGTTCTACATGAAGCCATCTTACAACTTCATGAACAAACTCTGATGTTGTCTCAGAATTATCAGTTAAAATAGGCACACCATATTTCTTTCCAGCTTCAATAATAAAATCATATGGTTTTAGACCCCTACAAAAAATAAGACATGGAATCTTATATTCAAAAAGCTTATTAAATATGGCTATATTTTCTTCCTCAGTATGCATATTTGCAATATATGCATATTCTACATTTCCACAAATCTGAATACGCGCTGCATCAAAATGTTCAAAGAAACCTGCCAGCTGTACTGCAGGACGATTCATATTCGGATCCTTGATAAGAATGTTGTCTGTGTCTATATCCGGAGTATGATTAACAAGATTCATCTTCTCAATCAACTTGGTTACGGATACACTATATTCTTCTGTCATAACATGCCCTCCATAAATGAATAACTTTCACAAAGTTATTCTAGAATCTTTTCTTAAATAAAAGGGGCTGTCTTAGGCAGCCCCCTTAAATCAATACTATTCCTCAATTTCAGAAGCAGTATTCATATAAGCTTCGAGTATTAATGACTGAATTCTATCTCTTGTAGTAGAATTGATAGGATGTGCTATATCTCTATACTCTCCATCTGATGCTTTGCGACTTGGCATAGCAATAAATAAGCCCTTTTCACCTTCAATAACCTTGATATCATGTACCACAAATTCATTATCGATAGTGATTGAAACAACTGCTCTCATCTTGCCTTCTTTGGCAACTTTTCTAACTCTAACATCTGTAATCTGCATATTGTAATCCCCCTTTATATCTAAATCTGCTGTTTACAGTGCATATCTGAAATTCTTCTCCACAATAACTTTAATCTGATTTGGATCGCCAGTGTGTACTGTGTTAGCACGAAGAGTATCTCTGCTCTCAATAATACAATTCTCGATGTAACAATTGTCACCAATATGAACATCATTTAATATAATTGAGTTCTTGATTACACAATTGTTACCAATGTAAACCTTCTTAAAGAGAATTGAATCCTCCACTGTACCATTGATAATACATCCACTAGCTATAAGACTGTTATTTACTGCTGCATCGCTGTTATACTTCGCAGGTGGCAAATCCTCAACCTTTGAGTACACGTCTGGATGCTGTCTAAAGAAGTAATCTCTGATGTCCTTGTTAAGGAAGTCCATATTTGTTTTGAAATACGAGTCAATTGTTCCAATATTTCTCCAATATGAATCTAGCTTATAAGCATATATCTTCTTAACGTTTTTGTAACGTACAAGAATATCATTAACAAAATCGCTTCTTCCCTCAGCTGCACAAGCCTCAAGAAGTTCAATAAGCTGTCTACGTCTTACAACGTAAACACCAATAGATGCGGTGTTAGTTTCTGCAACCAGTGGCTTCTCTTCGAGACTGATAACTCTGTTATCATCTGCCAACTTAACAACACCAAATCTGTTTATATCATCCTCGCCTGCAGGAATATCCTTACATACTATAGTAATATCTGCTCCTGTAGCAATATGCTCCTCAAGAACCTTATTGTAATCCATCTTGTAAATACCATCACCTGATGCTATTACAACATATGGCTCATGTGCTGACTTAAGGAAATTAATGTGCTGATAAAGAGCATCTGCGGTACCCTTATACCAGTAATTATTTGTAGAGGTTATAGTTGGTGTGAAAACATATAATCCTCCCTGTTTTCTACCAAAATCCCACCACTTTGAAGAATTGAGATGTTCATTTAGTGAACGTGAATTGTACTGTGTATATACAGCCACCTTCTTAATATGGGAGTTGGTCATATTAGACAATGTAAAATCGATAGCTCTGTAGCTTCCCACGATAGGCATAGCTGCAACTGCTCTCTTAGCTGACAAATCGCCCATTTTGCTGCTGTTACCACCAGCTAAAATAATACCTATTGCTCTCATTCTACTCACCTACCTTTATTATACTTGAACCACTCTTAAGCAATCCATCTGGATATTCATCAATTGTTGTCTCGCCAAATATAGCAACGTTCTTGCCAATCTTAACTCCTTCAGGGATAACTGAGTTTTCTCCAATTGTAACAAGGCCAAATGAATAAATATGTGGAGCTAATTCGTTTGGAACTTCATCTCCAACACCAAGCTCAGCATTTGCTCCTATAACTACATCCTCGGCAATAATTGCCTTGTCAATAATAGCACCGTCGCCTATAACTGCACCGTTCATAATGATAGAGTTCTTAACAACAGCACCCTTTCCAATCTGAACACCTGCACCTATTACAGAACAATCTACTGCTCCGTAAACCTCTGTTCCTTCACCAATAATGCTCTTAGTAACTGATGCTTCTGGGGCAATGTACTGTGGTGGAAGCATATCACTCTTGGTGTATATTCTCCAGAACTCCTCATAAAGGTTAAACTCTGGAATAATATCCACAAGCTCCATATTAGCTTCCCAATAAGAGCCTAATGTTCCTACATCCTTCCAATATCCCTTGTACTCATAAGCACATATCTTGCTGCCCTTTTCATGACAATAAGGAATAATATGCTTACCAAAATCACATGACGGAACATCGTTCATAACTGTCAATGCTTCCTTAAGAAGCTTCCAGTTGAATATATAGATACCCATAGAAGCTTTGTTACTTCTAGGATTCTCTGGTTTTTCTTCAAATTCCTGAATACAGCCTGTCTCATCTGTAATAACTACTCCAAATCTACTAGCTTCTTCCATAGGAACCTGATATGTAGCAAGGGTAATATCCGCCTTACTTGTCTTGTGGAAGTCAAGCATAACCTCGTAATCCATTTTGTAGATATGGTCACCTGACAATATCAATACATAGTCAGGATTGTAGTAATCAATATATTCTATATTTTGATATATGGCATTGGCAGTACCAGTATACCATTGGCTATTTGTGCTCTTCTCGTATGGAGGAAGTACTGTAACACCTCCTATACTTCTATCCAAATCCCAAGGCATTCCTATTCCAATGTGCTGATTAAGTCTAAGTGGTCTATACTGAGTAAGAACACCTACAGTATCGACTCCAGAATTTATACAGTTGCTGAGTGGGAAATCAATAATCTTATACTTTCCACCAAAGGCAACCGCTGGTTTAGCAAGTTTAGAAGTCAAAACACCAAGTCGACTTCCCTGTCCACCCGCTAAAAGCATAGCTATCATTTCTTTCTTAATCATAATGTCACCCCTTTTAGCATAATATGTGAATATTATAACATCTTTATTAAAAAATTGAAATAGTTTTATGCAATTTTTATAATAAAAAAAGAACTCCTGTGGTTAAATTTCACAGAAGTTCTACATAATATTACTCACTTATTGATAAAGCTGCAAATTCCATAGCCTTAAGGAAGGGTAAAAAGTCCACATCAAGACAAGCTGCTAACTTTATATCATCCTTTTCCTGAAGAACTTTTCCAAGTCTTCCAACAGCTGTTGCCATCTTATCTTTATCAATCTGCTGTCCATCTTTATTTATGAGGGATTCACAATTATTGAAAACTTCTATTCCCAATTGATTCCCTGAATAACTAAATTAAACAGCTCATCTGTATCATCTTTACGCGCACCCCTAAGTTCTTTGATTACTTCCTCTGTTCCTTTAATAATTTTCTCACTGTAATCAATAAGTTCACCCATGGTTTCTTTTTGTATATCCTGCAAGCTACTCATCTTTTCCTCCTCACACCCTTCTACTGGTCACTAGGAAGTTCATCCTTAGCATGAACAATACCTCTTAAAGTAAGTCCTATGCCACCAAAGAAAGTAGCTAAAATAACAAATACTTCAAGAGCAGACATACTTACAATATAAAACTTCATACTCATTATGACAGATACAACAAATCCAAGGAATACTACACCTAATAAAAGTCCTGTAACAAAGTTTGAATAAACTATATATACGACAACTAATATACACATTAACAACAAAAGTATTGCTGTTATATTGGTTCCATTATATCTGTAGAAGAATGTAAAATTTGATACTTTAATATTTGAAAGAAATAAAACTGCACCAATAATAGTTAATACTATTCCGAGCAAAAAACTCATTAAACTTTTCATATTATCCCCTCATAACGTAACTATCTTTACTCTGCTTTATCCTTACTTCCTGCAATTTCAGTAAGTGATGATGCAAGCCCTGCTATACCTGCTATGTCAGATGGAATGATAAGCTTTGTAGCCTTGCCATCTGCTGCCTTTCCAAATGCTTCTAAGCTCTTAAGTGTAAGCACTGATTTATCCGGTGCAGACTCATTGAGGAATTTAATACCCTCTGCATTTGCCTTTTGCACTGTCATAATAGCCTCAGCCTCACCTTGTGCCCTCTTAATAGTAGCTTCCTTAGCTGCTTCTGCTTTAAGAATCGCTGACTGCTTTTCAGCCTCTGCTGAAAGAATAAGAGATTCCTTCTGACCCTCTGCACGAAGGATAGCTGACTTCTTCTCACCTTCTGCAATAAGAATCTGTTCTCTTCTTTCACGCTCTGCCTTCATCTGCTTCTCCATTGCATCCTGAATAGCTGCCGGTGGAATAATGTTCTTAAGCTCAACTCTGTTAACCTTGATACCCCATGGATCAGTTGCCTCATCAAGGGTAGATCTCATCTTGATATTGATAGTCTCTCTAGATGTAAGAGTCTGGTCAAGTTCAAGCTCACCAATGATGTTACGAAGAGTTGTAGCAGTAAGGTTCTCAATAGCCATAATAGGCTTCTCTACACCGTAAGCAAAAAGCTTAGGATCTGTAATCTGGAAGAATACCACTGTATCAATACGCATTGTAACGTTATCCTTAGTGATAACTGGCTGTGGAGCAAAATCAATAACCTGCTCTTTTAAAGATATTCTCTGAGCAATCTTGTCAATGATAGGCCACTTCATATGGAATCCAACTGACCAAGTTGACTGGTAAGTACCAAGACGTTCAATAACGTAAGCATGAGCCTGTGGTACAATTCTTATAGCACTTGCTACAATTACAATAATTAAAAATACAAGAAACAGGCCGAACACCTGACCTCCTGAAAGTTCTGATAATAACATAATACATCCTCCTTTTATTTTGATTCTACAATAAGCTTAACACCGCTTACTGCATCTATAACCACTTCACTGCCTTCCTCAATAACGGTGTCATTCTTTGAACGGGCAGTCCATTCAAGACCGTTAATCTTCACCGACCCCTCCGACTTAATGTTGTTAATTGTGACAGTAACTAAAGCCGTCTGCCCAACTAAGCTTTCCACATTAGTCTTCTCCGGTTCTTTCATCAAATGCTTTGTAGCAATAGGCCTAGTAAATATTAAAAGTGCCAATGACACTACAGCAAATAGCAAAAATTGCACAAGCCAATGTGCCTCAAATATAGCCGCCAAAGCTGCAACAACCGCACCACCGGCAAACCATATAGTTGTAAGTCCCATAGTAGCAATCTCAACTATAACAAGCACTGCTGCAAAAACCAACCAGATAACAATTGCCATATAATCACCCCTTTATTTTTATCTGATTTGCATTATACCACAACCAAAAATCTAATTCTACTCGAATTATCTATTTTAGCTTTAATCAACTGGTTTTATTGTATATAAAATGAACTATATATTGATTTTAACTGTTTTTAGAGAATTGATACTATTTTTGGCCTTCTCAATGTCAAAAGCCTCCAAACTATCTTTCATATTCTGTAATATTGAATTAGCTTCCTCACTAACATTATAGCATAATAGTTCACACAGTAATTCTTGAGCCATGTCATTTTCAAGTTCATCCAAAAGATATTCTATTCTCTCTAGAGTCTTTGTCCATTGTTCCAAGGAAATGATTTCATTTTTATGACCTTGTAAAGAATCCTGCTGTTCTTCTTTTTCGTTCTCTAAGATAATAACAACCTCATGCATAAACTTTTCATAAGAAGCAACAAAATCATTTGTATAGTCCCTAATAAAATCATAATCCTTATCCTTAACTGCATATTCTAAATCCTTTGCAAAAATACTAATATCCTTTGCACCTATATTTGCAGCACTACTTTTAATGGAGTGAATTAATATTCTGTAATTCTCCATATCATCATTTTGGAGAAATTGATTAAGTTTTGTAATTTTTTCTTTGGCTCCATTTGTTGCAATAGTAAGCACATCCTTATATGCTCCAAGGTCACCACAATACTTTACACCCATTTCAGTATCAATGCCCATTGCTGCGAGACTTTCTATAAAACCAGATGTGGATTTTTCTTCTATATTTTCAACCTGTGTTGTCGAATCAACTTCCACGGTGAGTTTGTCGGAAGATATAACTTTTGCCAATTCTTTTTGGAAAGACTTTGTATCTATTGGTTTTGATACAAAACCATCAAAACCTTCCATAAGCATTTTTTCTTTTATTCCAACTATTGCATTCGCCGTAACCAGTATGACAGGTGTTGTGACATTTATATTGTTACCCTCTCTGATAGCCTTAAACGTCTCCACACCATCCATTTCCGGCATCATGTGATCCATAAGTATAATATCATATTTATTAGTCTTAACCAGTTCCAGGCACTCCTTACCTGACTGGCTAATATCAACTATCATATTATATTTATTCAACAAACCTCTTTCAACCTTCAGGTTGATTTCATTGTCATCTACAATAAGAGCTCTCACACCACTAGTGTTAATCTCTACATTTTCAATCGTCTTTTCCTCAACAACTTCTGCTTTTTTCTGTCCTGCCACATATTTTTGTGGAATAACAATGCAAAAATCGCTTCCCTTGCCATATTCACTCTCCACAGTTATACTTCCACCCATAAGCTCTGCTAATTGTCTGGCAATTGAAAGTCCAAGTCCTGTTCCTTCAACATAATAATTTGATATATTATCCCCTTGTTCAAACACATCAAAAATGTCTGATATTTTCTCCTTTGCAATACCAATTCCTGTATCAGCCACGTGTATTTCCAGAACAATCTCATCATCGCCCCATTCCTTTACGGACACATCCATAACAACTGAGCCTTCCACAGTATATTTTACAGCATTATTTAATATATTAATCAGTATTTCCCTAAATCTGATACTATCTCCATACAAGTATCGTGGTAAATCTTTTGGTATATTCACTCTGTATTCTATACCTTTTTCCTCAGCATGAGCCAATATTAAAGCCGATATATCATTAAAAAATTTTGTTGGATTATATTCAACATCAATAATTTCCATTTTACCAGACTCAATTTTTGATATATCCAGCACATCATTTATAATTCCTAACAACGAGTCTGCAGAATTTTTTATGTACATTAAATATTCTTCGGTTTCTTTATCCTGCTGTTTTTCCAAGGCTAAGTCAGCAAATCCCATTATTCCGTTCATAGGTGTTCTAATCTCGTGGGACATCTTTGCCAGAAATATACTCTTTGAGTGATTTGCTTCCTCTGCTTGCATACGGAGTTTCTCCAACTCTCGCTTATAATTGTAATCTTCTGTTATATCGAATATCCACGCCATATAACCATTTACAACTTTTTTGTTTTTACGGCTTTCCTCTTCCAAAACATTGTAGTTTATTTCATATATTTTTTCCTTCCAGCTAAGAGTTGTCTTAGAATTCTTTGATTCAAATTCTTTGAAAATAATGTCTAACACGTTTTTTGATTCTGACTTATCACCAAGCTCTTCAAAAAAATCATAAGCCCTACTATTTGCATACAAAAAAGCTACATCTTTATTTACAACTACAACTCCCTGATTAGCATAGTCTAAAGCATTTGCCCCCGCCAGCTGCATAGGGTCCAACAAGCCATATCTAAGTACATTGTAAGATACCAAACAGCAAGATATCAATATACCTAACGGAGTTGGGTCAAAGCCCTTCATAAACGGTAGCAAATTTAGGATAAGAGCTATAGCCGGCACAAAGCCTGACAAACACAGTAAGGTTAATCTGCTTCGTTCCTTTCCTTTTCGTTTGAATAATGTGGTTATACTTATACAAACAAATATAAGCATAACAAGCAAGGTAACTATCATAAACAGATAGTAAATAACTCCTTTTCCCAACACAAGGTGAGCAAAAGCACCACTGTCATCAAACCCAATACTAGTATAGTATAGAGAATGATAAGGACAAGACAACACCAACACGAGTATAAATGTACTAAACGCAAGTAGGGATTTACCCAACCATTTCGGCAGTCTGACATCACAATAACTTGCAATAAAAATGAGAAAAAGCACCATTGCATAGCTCTTTCCGATATAACCGAAACGGGCCGCCAATAATGCTTCTTCTAAATTGGTAGCCAGAACTTCAAAAAGGTATGAGAGCAACCCGATAAAACTACAGGTTGCTGTAACTGTTAACATCTTCTGATAGAATGACGCAGGCTGCTTATACAGCACAACAATTGTAACAAGACCTAGTAATGCACCTAAGGTTTGAACAAAAACAATCAGTGAAAATACAGTCATAGCTATCACCCATCCTTTTTAAAATCTGTCTAACATTTTCTGTATTGTATATAGTAATTCATCCGTATCAACAGGCTTCGAAACCACCGCATCAGGTGGATTCTTTGCACAAGCCTGCATAACTTCATCCTCTTTTAAGGCAGATACCATAACAACCGGTATCTTTCTTGTACCCTCTCTATATTTTAATATATTGAGAATATTGTTGCCATCATACAATGGCATAAAGTAATCAAGTATAATTAAATCAACATGGTGGTTTGATAGATAATCCAAGGCTGTCTTGCCCGAATTGACGGTAAGTACCCTATGATATTTTGATAGTTTAATCTTTGCAATACGCATAAATTCTACATCATCATCCACAATAAGTATGGTGGAGTTACTTCTGAATTCATCATACTTTGCAAAAACCTCTTTTATTTGGGAAATAAGAGCATCTCTTATAACCGGTTTTACCATATAACCATCAGCACCCTTGCCAATACACTTAAGTACTGTATTTTTATCTTCATTACCTGTTAGGAATATGACAGGGATATTGTTGTACGCCGAAGATTTTAATCTGTCAAACACCTGAATACCAGTAATTCCTGGCATTTCTATATCCAGCAAAATCAAATCGATACTTTTTGTTTTTAACCCTTCAAAAAGTTCTGAGCCGGAACCATATAAAACAGTGTTGTAACCAGATTCACTAATCAAATACTGTTCTAAGATTAGTCGCAAATCTTCATCATCATCCACAATAGCAATATTTCTAATCCCCATTATGTCCCTCCTCACTAGTATTAATTAGTCTTATAATAATTGATAAGACATCCTGCAAGAATGATATCTCTTTCATCATCTGTAAGCTCTCCAAGCTTAAGATTTATCTCCTTCATATCTTTATTTACTACATATGCCTTGATAATCTCAGTTTTATTCTTTATAGCATCTGCGACACCTGGAACAAATACATAATCATCTATATCAAAGCTAAAGTCCTCATCCATAACAAATGGAAGCATACCCCAGTTAATAAGGTTAGATCTATATCTCTTTGTTGCATATTCCTTAGCGATATTAGCCCAACCGCCAAGAACCTTCTGACATGATGCAGCCTGCTCTCTAGCTGAACCATCACCTGGTTTAACTGCAAATATTGTGCTACCGTAACCAGTATTTGAGCCCTTAACCTCTGGGAACTTTTCTTTAATTGTATTCATTACTGACTTCATCTCATCAGAGGTAGAACACATACACTCCCCTGACTCACGGACTCTCTCTACTGCCTGAATAGCCTTTGCACGGCCAACATACTCTGGGTCCTTACGTGAAAGTGTAAACTCAGCAAGACCAAGTGGATTAGATCTAAATGATGAAGTTTCTCCTGAAGGAATAAGTTCATCAGTAGTTGTACAGGATCATTTATAACTGATGCCATCTTAAGTAAGAGGTTGTCAGTAAGTGCTATCATTTCTGGCCAATCCTTAATATTTGGACCAAACTTAATTGCAACCTCAGGGTCAGCCTTACCAACACCATCGTAAACTCTATTCTCATATATTGTCTTGTCAAAGAAATATTTAGGTGATGTGTACTGAACATCAATCTCAGTAGCAGGTGTGAGGTAACCTTTGTTCACTGCTGTTGCAGCAATTGAACGTGCATCCATAAGAGCAACTGATGATATCTGTCCATTCTGTATCTTAGAGCCTTCTCTATTAGGGAAGTTTCTAGTTGAGTGTCTAATACTAAATGCATTGTTAGCAGGTGTATCTCCCGCACCAAAGCAAGGGCCACAGAATGCTGTTTTAACAATGGCACCTGTTCCAATAAGATCAGCAAGTCTGCCATTTTTTGCAAGTTCCATATAAATAGGTGTACTAGCCGGATAAACACTTAAAGTAAACTCATCTGCACCTATATACTTGCCCTTTAATATATCTGCAGCATCTACAATATTCTCGTAACCACCACCAGCGCAGCCAGCAATGATACCCTGCTCCACATAAAGTTTTCCGTTACGAACCTTATCCTTAAGGGTAAAGTCAACCTTGCCATCAAGAGATACAAGTGCCTTCTTCTCTACATCATCGAGAATATCCATGAGGTTAGCGTTTAACTCATCGATAGTATAAACATTACTTGGATGGAATGGCATTGCTATCATTGGCCTAATCTTAGATAAGTTGACATATACAACTCCGTCATAGTAAGCGACTGTTCCTGGATTCATTTCCTTGTACGCTTCTGGTCTATAATGGATATCATACCACTCCTTAATCTTTTCATCTGTTTTCCACACTGATGAAAGACAGGTTGTCTCTGTTGTCATAACATCTACACCAATTCTAAAATCAGCTGAAAGCTTGTCAACACCCGGTCCCACAAACTCCATAACTTTATTCTTAACATATCCACAATCAAAAGTAGCTCCTATAATTGCAAGTGCAACATCCTGTGGACCAACACCCTTTGTAACCTCTCCATCTAAATATATAGCAACAACACCTGGTTTTGCTACATCGTAAGTTCTCTTTAATAACTGTTTAGCAAGCTCTCCACCGCCTTCACCAATAGCCATAGTTCCAAGCGCACCATAACGTGTGTGTGAATCAGAGCCCAATATCATTGCACCACATTCAGCAAGCATTTCTCTTGCATACTGATGAATAACCGCCTGATGAGGAGGAACATACACTCCACCATATTTTTTAGCACAGGAAAGACCAAACATGTGGTCATCCTCGTTTATTGTACCACCAACTGCGCAAAGAGAATTATGGCAGTTTGTAAGTACATATGGAACTGGGAACTCTGTAAGTCCTGACGCTCTTGCGGTCTGTATAATTCCTACAAATGTAATATCATGAGATGTCATCTTGTCAAATTTGAGCTTGAGGTGCTCCATATTTCCAGATGTATTGTGAGCCTCTAATATTCCATATGCCATTGTATTTTTTGAAGCTTCTTCCTTTGTTGTGTCAATACCCTTTGAAGCAAGCACCTTTGTTGACTCATCATTATCAGCTATAAGCTCCTGTCCATTTAAAAGGTACGCTCCAGTGTCATAAAGTTTAATCATTGTTAGTCTTCCTCCATATATTAATATGATAAAATATATTTTTCACAATCAAAAAGGCTTACATAATCAGCATTGCTAATGACCTTTTCATTTATGTTTGCGAGAACCTTACTCTGTGCTGAAAGGTAATCTGCATCATTTACTTCTACATCATCAACGTAGTAAATACTCTCTATCTTCTGGCACTTTATACTATATGTGAAACTTTCACCATCGAACTCTACCAGCATACACTCCTCGCCTAAAGTACGGTCAAAAGCAACTGGAAAAGCTACCAGACTGCTGGTACTACAGAAATTCATTACGTTAATATAATCTTTGTATTGATACTTGCCATCTACATATACATACACAAAGCACTCCACATAATCATTTCCAGTTCTGGATTGATTAAAAAGGAACAATTCCGGTGTTTCATTGCCATCAATATCGTAAAGAAGAATACTGTCAGGTCTCAAAACGTCATACTGATATGTGAGTATATACTCGCCTACATCATCCTGCTTTAGCTGATATTCCAAATCTTCATCCCATTTCTCAGCCAATTCCAAAGCCGCCTTTTGCCAATCAGATGCCAATTCTTCTTTTATACCACTTATATCAAAATCATCACCATATCTCAGCTCGATATCTACCATAAGCTCTACTGCTGCCTGGTTTTCTCCAGCACGGACATAGTAGTCTAACTTTTCCTTGTATGCTACCTTTCCGGTTTCGTATGCATTCGAATATAAATCACTAAATAAAGTCTGGTAATTTGAATCCTTTGGTTCTACTACTGCACTGTTACAAATATCCATAACGGAGAAGTAATCTTCCTCTGAAAACTTTACCATGGCATTTTCGTAGAGACTTCTATATGCCACTACACAATCAACATTTCCACTTAAAACCAATGCATAATCATAGGCACCATATATGGAGTTTGAAACCACCAATCCAATAAAGGCATGCATATCTTCAGGAGATATTTTCTCATCGAGGAACTCCTGATATTTCTCATTGAGTAATCTGATTAACAGTTCTTCCCTTGTGGTATTATCCAGACGAAGGGACACTGCATTAAGAGTACTTCTTAGGTTATGAACCTCTGAATTGTCAAATGATGTTTCTACAACATAAAGTTCTCTCATAACTTTTAAATATTCGTTTTTACTTATATCTACCATATATAAATCATATATGGTATCAGTTTCATCAATAGCATTTATGGCATCAAATGTTGCTGCGGTATGCTCGTAGGTAATTATTCCCGCCGCATATTCTCTGGCTACCCATGCTCCATATGCCAAAAGATACTCTTGAACTCTGTCCTTTTGTCCCGAAGACAATTCCTCATAGCATTCCTGAGTTTCAATCCAATTACCTCTGTCTATTGCATTGTAAACAAGCTGTGTTTTATAGAATGGGTGTAAGAATACTATTGTTACCACAACCTCAGCAATAATCATTATGAGGGATATTATGATGATATTTCTCCATGTTTTTTTCATATAAACACCCCCTATTCAAGAACTGACTCAGCATCTGAACTTGCTGCATCAGTCTGTGTTGCTGTCATTTCCAGGGGCTCACTCATTTCATATTCACTATCACTAGCTGTTGCTAAATGTGAATATGGTATTGAATCTGTTGGCTCATAGCCTTCTTTTGTTTTGTCATAATTAGGGGATATTATCATAAACCAAACAAAAACACCAATAAGTGCTAAGCCAGCAATAGACATAATAAGTGAAATAATCCCCACAGCTTTAAAACCTGCTGAAGCTCTACCTTTTTGAGATTTTTCCTCAGGTACATCATCAAATACTA
This sequence comes from Lachnospiraceae bacterium, assembly GCA_015057515.1. Classification (GTDB taxonomy): domain Bacteria; phylum Bacillota; class Clostridia; order Lachnospirales; family Lachnospiraceae; genus Coprococcus_C. The sequence continues at coordinate 1,296 of SVED01000039.1, read as the reverse complement.
TCTTCGCAAGTTGATTCATCTCTACTTCCCTTTTGCTGTCAATGCTAAAGGAATGTTCATCATCAGTATGTTGTTTTGTGGAATCAGACGCCTCCGACTCCTCCGCCAAAGCTTCCCTATGGGAATCTTCTTCCTTGCTTTCAGTCATCTCCTCAACCACTTCTTCCTGATTCAAAGACTGGAGTGACTTCCCGCAAATGCTGCATACTAACTCATCATCAAAATATGTTAAGCCACAACATTTTTTACTCATCGTTTTTCTCCTATATAAAAATAATCATACTTCTCCTTATAACAATCTCTTAAATTATAACAATTCCTACATATTTATTCAAGAAATAATATTATTTGCCATTAAATAGTAATAAAGGCTTTACTTTTTTCGGCGAAATGGTATACTTAGATAAGTTTTTTAAATAGGAGTGTATTTATGAAGAAAAACATTGAGATTAGATGGCACGGACGAGGTGGTCAGGGTGCCAAGACAGCAGCATTACTTTTAGCAGATGTAGCCTTCAGCACTGGTATGCACGTTCAGGGATTTCCTGAGTACGGCCCAGAGCGAATGGGTGCACCAATTACAGCTTACAACAGAATAGGTAGCGAACCTATACGTGTTCACTCAAACATTTACACACCTGATTACGTGGTAGTTGTAGATGAGACTCTTCTTCATTCTGTTGATGTTACCAAGGGACTTAGTGAAGATGGTGCTATAATCATTAACACAACAAAAGAAAAGGACGAAATCATTCCTCTTCTCAACGGCTACAAGGGTGGTGTATACATAATTGATGCCAGAAAGGTTTCTATGGCAACTCTGGGAAAATATTTCCCTAATTCACCTATGCTTGCATCCATTGTAAAAGTTTCAGGAGTTATCCCTGAGGATGTATTTCTCTCCCAGATGGAAGAATCCTACAAGCACAAATTCGCTAAAAAGCCAGAGGTTATTGAGGGCAATATGAACGCTCTTAAAATGGCACTTTCGGAGGTAAGATAATGTCAAAAGCAACTGATATAACTAAAATACATGAGCAGAGTCCATACTCTGACCTTACACCGGGAAACCAGATATATGGTGGCGGCGGTGCAAAAATGTTCAACACAGGTGAGTGGAGAACACAGACTCCAGTTCTTGACTGGGACAAGTGTACTCACTGCTTACTTTGTACTCCTGTATGTCCTGACAGTTCTATTCCTGTCAAGGATGGCAAACGAGAGGATTTCGATTACGACCACTGTAAAGGTTGCGGTATCTGTGAAAGAGTCTGCAGCTTCGGTGCTATAACTATG